>JAITTD010000305.1 GCA_031287245.1 Bacteroidales bacterium | reverse complement strand
TTCATCCAAAATTGGAGCTATTAATGCTAATTTTTCTTTGAGATTTTCCATGCCACAAAGATAGCAAATATATTTTATATATCTATTACAAATGTAAAATTAATTTACGGACATTTCCTTATATGATTATTCAGCAGCAAATTCTGTGCCAAAAATCTTTCTTTCCCTTATATATTTGCTTCAAAATAATATTTTCCGGCAAACATGTTCATTATCAAATATATAACACAACAATACCAGACTATGGTTTCAGGCTGCCGGCATGGCAACCGATACTATCAAAACACGAAAAAAATGTTTCATTTTGTGTATTGCTAATCACATAAAATTTTCTTCTTCATGTTTTTTTTGAAAATGGAAATGAATAACGTTATTTATACCAATATTTTACGGAAGCAAACTTAAACTTTTGTTTGGCGACATATTTGGGGGCGTCATCTGCATAAATAATTGCCCGTATCCAATTTTTATGTTTATCCAGTTCATATTGGTATGTCCACTGTGAGTATAAATTCCCATTTCGATAATAACTTTTTTTCACAGGATGCCCCCATTTATCACATTCAAACACAGTTTTTAAAGTATCTTTATCCACATAATTAATTTCTTCTCTTTGTTGAATAAAATGATGCTTGTCGTAGGTATATTGAATATCGTGGGTCATGAGGCTGTCCTGATTGAACCAAATTTCACGTGTTGGACGCTGATGGCGAAATTGATACAGTTTTACACTGTTGGTTTTAAAATAATAGTGTTCCACGTTTGCTCTTAATGTACTGTCTGTCAAATATTCAAATTCTTCAGATTCTATGGGCTGCCCCTTGCCATCCAATTTAGAGATATAGAGCCATTGATCCTGCCTGTTAATAGTGATATCGTACATCCCGGAAACATATCCCTCTCTTTTAGTCAAATAATAATGCCAGTTTTTATTGTTTTGCCGAGTCGTAAAGAATTGTCTTCTATGGATATCGCTACGTACTTTTACACCTTCCACTATTTTGTTATTTCGCACGTTTGCTTCAAAAAACTCTGTTTCAACCCATTCGATTTTGCCATATTGCATATCGTTATCAAAAGGGTTATAAAAATTGGGGTCTGTTTTCTTTTGACAGGAACACAATAATAACAAAATTATTAATATAAGTTTCTTATTCATAATCGTTTAAAATGGTTTCAATTTTATTTTAGCGATGAAAGGATTCATATCTTCATTGATTGAAGTTGAAATATTGCCTTTGAAAAAAGAATATTTTTCAATTAGGTCAACAAGGTTATACGGGTGGACGAGAAATACCAACTCATCATTTTCCGTAATCATTGCCACATGACCAAAAGCAGCAAAATCCGAGTTCTCTGATGAAACTTGCAAAATCACACAATGTCCATTTTCTTTATTAATGAATAAATAATTATATATCAATGCGTGCTGTTCCTGTTGTTGTTGAATAGCGAAATGAGCAAATTTTTTATTTTCACAAAATCTTAGAATGGTTCTCATTCCTCGTTGGTTTAATAAATCCAATGCTTTCAGCGATTCCATTTCATGAATGGTTGAAGGTATATCATATTCACCAAAATCGAATTGATACAATGGGTGTGCCTCGCCGGAAGAAACTTCATAGACGATATTGCTAAACGATTCATGAAAAATGATGCTTGTATCCGTTTGAAAGAAATTGGGCTCAGTCAAACTAACTAATTTTGTTGTTATCGGATGAAATTTTGTTATGATTTGTCCCTGTTCGTCAATTTTATACAACCTTTCTTTTGAAAAATAATTGCTATAACTGATATTGAGCACATAACATCCTTTCATTTTCGCAAATGATTGTGCCGGAATATTAGTATTAATTTCCCCTACCCAACTGCCGTCAGTATGGTATCGAAAAATTTTACTTTGAGGCTCAATCAGCAGATCGATTGATTTATCTTCTGTATCAATTGCAAAATCCATCACATGAGTATATTCGTGAGGACCTTTTCCTCTTTGACCTATGGTATTTAAAAACTGGCCGGCAGAACTAAATCTGAAAACCTTGTGATGAGCCTTATAATCTAAAATATAGAAATCATTGTCGAGCATTTTCAGACGTAATGCGTCACTCAAAAGACAATCTTCGGTTGTTTCGAGTGGCAAATACTCTATTTGAGAAAATATATCTGCACTAAAAAAATCGATTGTTGGCAATGCGTCAAAATTGATCTCATGTTCACTCGTCAGTTGAGTTACAGTGGTAGAATTACAGGAACATACAAAAAACAATACAAAAAATAAGATTTGATATTTATTCATTTTCAATTTTGTTTGAATTATGCGAAAATAAAAGAAACAAGTGAAGACTGAAAAAAATCCTTTTCGTATATAATTGATTGTAAGGGTTTTATCTCCTTTGCTTCGCCTATGGTGGGGTACTTCATTAAGTTGACGCCACAAAAGTAGATATAAAATCAATACGTTGTTCACCTTTTTCTTTATAAAAAGTATCGGTTTTCTATCTTTTTTGTATCGATTTCATATACTTTTTGTTAATACCTTGTCTGCATCCCCCTCTGTGAGCGCTTTGCAGAGGGCATCACTGTAACAGGCGAAGAGGTCGATGCCGAGCGCTAACGAGATATCCCACAGTTGCTGTGTGTGGATGTCCGCATTGTTGAATATCCTGTTTATATTAGCCGGTGTGCAGTATATCTGCCGCGCTAACCATGCATTGGATCGTTCTTGTTCTTTTAACTTGCTGTGAATCATCTTTCCTATATGTATTTCTTTCTTCGCTTTCATTGCTTTCATTGTTACAATGAAAAGGCGTGGAACTTTATTCATTATTCGCACCTGAGGTCTTCGCTACCTTGCCACAAATAAGCAAAAAGCCCACGCCTTGGCGTGAGCGTCATCTACTTACTCTTGTGGCTTAAAAATTTGCGAAGTTTTCAGGTGCCAGAATTAAGCTAACGCTTTTTCTATATTGTTGGTTTACTTTGTTTTATCTATTCATCTGTTTATCTATTTCAAGGTTTGTTCATGGCGACCGCCGCTTTTGCAACAAATTCATCATGCCCGGCAACCATCTGAAATACAGCACAAGATAAAAGAAAATGTTGAAACACCACATCACAATGATGTTCACCCACACGGTTGGGAAGGGTGTGCCAAATATATTTTTCACAGGTGCGTAGAATTGCGCCTTGACAAACGGATGGTCAGGGTCTTTGTAAACAGGGTGATAATTCTGCAAAAGTCGCCCATTGTATTCCACCAGGCGGTATATTTCGTTGCTGTTTTTCACCAAATCGGCAAGGCTTTGGTTAAAGTATCCTGATTTCAGCGCCATTAAACTGTCGCTTGACCATTTGGTGATTTCTTCGTTCTTTAATTCGGATGTTTTATTGTATAATGCAGTGTAATAGCGATTTAACAGGTTAAAATATTCGGACGTTTGGCTGATTAAATCAATTGACAAGCCCTTTGCCAATTCTTGACGAAAATCAAACTGCACTGTTTGCTGACTGTTATTTTCGATGGCTATCTCATTGGCTAACAATGCCAATATTTCACCGTCCACTTGCTCATTTTGTTCAAACGCTTCTTTTACCGTTGCCAGTTTATTTTTCATTTCTATCAACCAGTAATTTTTCTTAAATTCGGCAACGCTCATCGTTTTTTCATACGGATAGAACACACGTTCATATTTGTTGTTGGTAAACTGTTCCACAGCCAGCGCTTCAAAAGCCCAGCGAGCAGTGATGATTTCGCCATACCACGGCACAGAAGCCGGTTCGGAAATAGCAGGATTGATTTTCTCGAAACGCAGCAATACCCCGCTCAGCATCAATTGCGGAATAACGATGAACGGAATGAGGATGTAGATAGTGACCACAGATTTGAAAGTGTCCGAGATGATAAGTCCCATCATGTTGGCACATGCCCATGCGGAAAACAGCGTCAGCCAGTAAATAAAGGTCATGTTGTGGATGCCCATCACCAAATTGCCCACTATCACGAACAAGGCGGTCTGTATTGCCGAAATGGCAAACAATACCAATATTTTTGAGAACAGATAACTTCCGCGACTCAGGTTGAGAAAGGCTTCGCGTTTGAGAATCTTTCGGTCCTTGATGATTTCCTCGGCGCTCATGGATAAACCGACGAAAATGGCAATCACTACGGCTATGAAGATATAAATGGGCACATTTTCGTTCAGTTCAAAAGAGTATTCGCCTGCTATGTCGTAGTAGCGGATAATGTATGACAGCAACAACGCCAGCACCGGCGCTTCGAGCATACAAACCACCATATATTGCACATCACTCAGTTTGGTGAGAATGTTGCGGGTAGCGTAAACAAGGAATTGTTTCAGTCTCGACGGTCGTTTTACTGCGCCTGTTGGCAGTTCTTCGCAAAGTCCTACGTTGGAAACGTCAATGGCAGGCGCAGGAGGGAACAAATTGTACCAGTCCTTGGGCGAAACACGCCGCGAATCGGTTGGAAGTCCGTGTTCGTCGAGTACTCGTGCTTCTACAATGTTGAACACCTGCTCCGGATTGACATTTCCACATTCTGGACATTCGCTGGTGTCGCGGTTGGCTTGATTGGTCTGCGATTTGAAATAAAGGATGGAATCAACGGGATTGCCGTTATAAATAAGGTATCCGCCCTGGTCAAGCACTAACAGGCGATCGAACATTTTGAAAATATCGGACGAAGGTTGGTGAATCACCACAAAAATCAACTTCCCTTTCAGCGAAAGATCTTTGATGAGCGTCATGATATTGTCCGAATCGCGTGATGACAAGCCGGAAGTGGGTTCGTCAAGAAACAGTACTGCCGGTTGCCGTATCAGTTCGAGTGCAATGTTGAGTCGTTTGCGCTGCCCGCCGCTGATTTTTTTGTTCAGAGGACTTCCCACCTTCATGTCGCGAATTTCGTACAGTCCAAGGTCGTGCAACACTTCGTTGGTGCGTTTGCATATTTCCTCATCTTCCAATTGCCCGAAACACAATTTGGCATTGAAATACAGATTCTGATATACCGTCAATTCCTCTATCAGCAGGTCGTCCTGAGTGACATATCCGATAAGTCCCTCTATCAGATTGCTTTGGCGGTGTATATCTATGCTGTTCAGCATCACTTTACCCGAAGTCGGATTGTTGGAACCTGTGAGAACGCTCAGCAGGGTTGATTTTCCAGCGCCGCTGCCGCCCATAATGCCCGCCACATTGCCCGAAAGAATTTCAAAGTTAATAGGATGCAGCCCGACGGCGCCATTATCAAACTGATATTCCACATTTTCCACTTTGAAAAGCATCGGATTGTTCTGAGCGCCAAGATAGAAACAGTTGACAATATCGCTGTAATAAACCGGCTGTATATGCGGGTTACGGATGCTGCTACCGTAGTTCAGTATGTACATCCGCCCGTTTTCTACGATTTGGCTGTTGAAATACAGTTCGGCGCTGCCATCGTAGCGGCATATATACATACCGACACTTGCAATATGCAGCACGGCTAACGGTGTTGATATGCCTTCGCGATACAAATGCTTGCCTTCTTCAGCATCCACCTCTTTTCGACTGTCTATCAGCAACAAATTGGGCGTTTGTGTGAGATATTCCACCGGAAGCATCACGAATTGCAACAATTCCTGAAATTCGTCCCGTTCAATAAAAAGTGCATCGGCTACGGTTTCGACAAATTCCTGCTCAAATTCAGAAATGGTGCTGATGGTGCCATGCCCCGTCTGAATGAAACTGAGCAACAGCACCATCAGCGTTACTTTATCGCTTTGGGCAAGTTCCTTGTTGATTTGGTCGCTGATGACCAGCAATCGCACGGAACTGGATGCGGTATGTTTCTGGTATTTGCTCTGATCCTTGTATTTTGCCTGATAGGTACTGTAATATCCATTGAATATTTTGAGATATTCTTCTGCCAGTTCGCGGTTGAGTTGCTTGCGAAGGAAGCCTTCAACCACTTTTAGACGATCAGCAGAATCACTGTCGTCCGGTCGCGAAATAATCGCGAACAACTGCATCAGGGCTTTTAAAATACGCTCACTCATTCAACGATGAAAATTGGTGGCAAATGTAAACATTTTTATTGATATATCTACTAAAATACCTCTGTAAAAAAACTTTTTCCATTGCTCGCGCTTGGAAAGCGCGTTCGGAAGATGATTTTTGAGTACAATCATCCGAACACGACTTGTCCGGATGATATTCATATCAATAGAAATCAGCGTTCAAACAACCCTATTTTTCCCGTTAAGGAATAAACAAAAACGACAAATTGAAATGTACCCCTTGGAAATCTGAAGGTTTTCATCTAATTTTGTCGCCTCAATTGAAGTAAAAAATATGGTTTTACCTGTTTATGTGTATGGCTGGCCCCTGTTGCGGAAAAAGAGTGAGGATATAACGCCCGATTATCCGAATTTGCAACAGTTGATAGCCAATATGTTTGACACGATGTACAAGTCGGATGGCGTGGGATTGGCAGCGCCTCAAATCGGCTTGTCCATCCGGTTGATAGTAATTGACGGCGCGGCTTATGCCAAAGATGAGGATCCGGATGATGCCCCCTTGCGGACATTCAAGAAAGTACTTGTCAATCCTGTTATTACCGCACGCAGCGGAGACGAAGTGGCGGACAGCGAAGGCTGTCTAAGCCTTCCGAAAATCCGCGAATCGGTGAAACGCCCCTGCTGGATTGACATCACCTATTGCGACGAGCATTTTAACAAGTTTTCAGAGCATTACGAAGGAATACAGGCGCGAATCATCCAGCACGAATATGATCATCTCGAAGGCGCGTTGTTCATTGACAAGATTTCGCCTATTCGCCGCAAGTTGATGAACGGAAAATTGACCGCAATCATCAAAGGCAAAGTGGATTGCAGTTATAAAATTAAAGTTTTCAAAAAATAAAAATTCACAAGAAACAAAAAAATCTGTTGCGAATAAGGATTTTTTGTATCTTTGTGCCTTCAAAGGTGAGGTGGGTGAGTGGCTGAAACCACCAGTTTGCTAAACTGACGCACGGGTTCACCGTGCCGCGAGTTCGAATCTCGCCCTCACCGCACAGAAAAAAGGCGTTCCCGAAACGGAACGCCTTTTTCAGTCTGTTAAAATATTATTTTTCCAAATACCGGTCGTATTTCCCGTCCATCACCTCCTTCACCGCTTCCAGATAGCCGAAACCGTTGAGCATATCGGGCAGCAGGTAACAGCCTTCCACCCACTCGTTCCACGCATTGATGGTGATGAACTTGGGCTGTTCGGGATGGCTGTCCGCATATTGTTTTGCTTTGAAAAGCAGCGCGGCGAAACTTTCGGGCGTGTTGTGATAATGCACCACATCTTTCATCCCCTTGGCGGGAAACCGCGGCGTATCATCCCAACCGGTAGAAACGCAGGGAAACAGCGGAACATCCAAAAGAGCATCCCATTGTTCCCGTATTTTGATGGAATTAGCGCCAAAGATGAGATAATCCTCATTGAATCCGCCCATCGTATAGGTGGTGACGCTATTGAATCCCAGCGCTTTGACAGTTTCTGAAAAATGTTCAGCGCCTTCTTTTGACATCAAATAGCCGCTGCCTTGATTCAATTGGATATGCAACCCCGGAAATCCGGCTTTTTTCACCTCGTCGCGGAAATAATCGAGCGCTTTGCGGCTTTCTTCCACGCTTCCGCCGAAACTTTCCATAAATTTGCCCGCACTGAATAAGGAAAACACCGGTTCTCCGTTTATTTTCAGATAATTGGGTTTTGAAAAATACTGACGGATAAGCCTTTCTACAATGATTTTGTAGTTTTTCCAATCCACTTTGGCGTTCCAAAGGTCAGAAGTATCATCTTTGTAGCGGTGAACATTCCAGTAATTTTTTTGGACGTCGTGATTCGCCCACATCACGTAAAAATACATCTTTTCGTTGTTGCGGGCTTTCAGAAAACCGTCATTGAGGGCGCTTTCCAGATAAGGACTTTCGTCGTACCAGTACCAATCGTAGATAAAGGTGTTCACACCGTGTGCAGTGGCTGCATCTATCCATTTCTCTACCACTTTGGGGTCGTTGTCCATCTCGTAGCCCCAAAGCGGCTGGCGCGGCTGGTAGTGCCCCTCAAAACGCGGATTCCCCTTTTGGATGACTTCCCATTCGCCTTTGCCTTCCCCCCAAAGCGCTTCGTGCCCCATCGGATCGTCGTGGCACGAGGGCCAAATGTAGGCTGCCACGTAGTAGTCGGGCTGCTCGGCTTGTTGTTGCTGCGTTTGCGGCGCACAAGCGCACAGCAGACACGATAATCCTGTTATAACAAAACTGGTTTTCATTGCTTGATATTGATTAATCAAATTAAATTTTTTGCTACAAAGGTATGCCTAAATTTTATCCCAAACAAATTTTGTCATTCTTTTTTGCAAAATCTGTCTGTCATTGATAAAAAATTGCCCGGCTATAATCAGAGTGCAAAAAAAGTTAGCAATTGAACGGTCATATTTGTAATACCGATCATTCCCAACCATCATTTTTTTATGGAGAGATGATTTTTTTTGAAAAAACGCTTATCTTTGCAGGAAAAATATTGTTATGAATACCCCTGTTGTAGATCAAATCTTTGACGAAATTGCTCTTTTGCCTGATAATGAAAGGGATATATTGTTCCAAAAGATACATCATGTTTTTTACCGTTCCAATGAAGATGCTATTGTGGCTTATACGGCAATGGGCGAACCACTTACCCAAGAACAATATAAGCAACGGATAGCCAACGGTATTACACAATGCAAAAGTGGGCAATGCACGACTTTGGAACAACTAAGTGCCGATTTAGGATATTGCTATGCAGACCTTTAAGGTTAGTTTTTCTGATATGGCAAAGGGTGATTTGCAGGAAATAGTGGCGTACATCAGCCGCAAAGATAGTTCAACAAAGGCTAAATACGTGGAAAGAGGGATATTGTCGCAAGTCAAGAAATTGACAGTATTCCCCGATGGTTATCCGAAAGACCCATACATTGATATAGACCGACAAACAGTACGATTTGTGGTAAAGTGGAGATACAAAATTTTGTTCATTGTAGATAATATTGATGCACTTGTTCAGATTGTCGGCATATTCCACACGTCACAAAATACAGGGAAACTTGTTCACTTAATTGATTAAATCTTTTTGCATATATCAATCAAAAAACGCCAATCGTCTGTATTTTAGACTATTGGCGTTTGAAAGAGTGGTACCACCAGGAATCGAACCGGGGACACACGGATTTTCAGTCCGTTGCTCTACCGACTGAGCTATGGTACCATTTTTTGAGGGTGCAAAGATAAACGTGTTTTTTGAATTTACAAAACGAAATAAATTATTTTTTAGATTTTGTTGTTGGCGTGGTCGTTTTGAAATGCTTTCAGGCGTATTTCCAAATCGGGAAACTGCGCCGGTTGCGTTTGCGACACGCAGGCTCGCAGTCCTTCGCTGCGCTCGCTGCCGGTAATGTCGAGCGTGATAGCGCTTATCCCATAATACAGCAACTCTTCGAGCAACTCGCTTCCGGTAAAGCCCGGATAGGAAATCGTAAAATAGAAGCCGTCCGCCAAAGGCTGGTCTTCGTCCTTGTCATATACAATGCGGAATCCGTAGCGAGTGAACAGTTCTTTCATCGTGCAGGCTTTCTCCCTGTAAGGTTTTATCTCTTCAAGGAAGTTAAAATTGCCGTCATTTACCGCTTTCAGCATTGCTGTCAGCGCATATTGCACCGAATGTCCCGTGCCCGACGAGATGGCATATAAAGCGCCATATACTGCCGCGTGTCCAAAACTATCCGATGAATAAAATCGCTTCAAATCAGGGAAACAGCGGTTGTACAACTTGTTGCTTATCATCATCAGGGCAATCCGCTCGCCTGCATAACTGAACACCTTGGAACCGGAGAAAAGTATCATGTAGTGGTCGGTATAGTGCGATACCGAAGGCTGATAGGGTGGCACGCCTCCTTTTCCGTAGTCGGAACGGAAATCCATACCGAAATATGCCAAATCCTCCAACACGATGACGTCATACTTCGTTGCTAACTCCCCGATAATGCGCAATTCTTTGTCTGTAAGGCAAAACCACGCTGGATTGTTGGGGTTGGAATAGACAATAGTGTGCACGTTGCCCTCGCTGAGATATTCTTCCAGTTTAGCGCGAAGTTTCTCCCCGCGATGGTTATACACATCAAAAGTTTTGTACTCCAAGCCCAGCACGTTATGCTGCTGTTTCTGCACCGGAAACCCGGGGTCTATGAACAACGTTACAGTTTTATCTTTCCGACAGCGGCTATTGACCATAAAAGCCGTAAGGCTACCCTGCATGGAACCAACCGTAGGAACGCATCCATCGGGTTGAATATCTGTGTCGAGGAACAGTTTGGCAAAACGCGATGCTTCGCGCTTCAATTCGATGATGCCTTCAATGCTGGGGTAAATCGAAGCAACCCCGCTGTTCAGCGCTGCAATCTGCGCTTCTATGCCTTGCCGGGCAGCCGGAAGACCGGGCACGCCCATTTCCATTTTGACGTATTTCAAGCCTGATGCCGCTTCAATATTGCCGACCAGACGGACCACCTCACGTATGGATGCTCTGCCGATATTTTTCAAACCGCTCTCGAACTTGGCTTTATCAACTATTCCGCGGGGAATGGGGGTATTCATGGTTATACGTTGTTATATATTGTTATATATTGTTATACGTTGTTATACGTTGTTATACATCGTTATATTGTTTTCCTTTTTATCCGTTCTTCCATTTACTGATGGAGGCATAGCGCCTCGTTCAGCGCAATAATGGCTTCCCTGTATTTTTCGCGGCGAATCACAAACTGCATATTGACCTGTCGCAGCGACTGACTGAAAGCCTCTACATTGACGCCATGCTCGTCCAATGCGCCGGCTGCCTTCGCCAATATTCCCGGAAAGGCGATATTCGTGCCCATGCAACTCACCATTGCCACCGGTTTTACCACTATTTCGTTGTAGCGATTGCGCAACTCGTCTATCAAGGGTTGCAACTTGGGATTGTCCCACACCACCATCGTGATGCAGTTGGCATTGGTGGATTTCAGAATGTAACTGACGTTGTGGCGGAAGAAAATCTCCATGATCCGCATATCGAAACCCACTTCGCCCACCATCATGGGGTCGTAAATCTCGATGGCAGTCACTTTGTCCGTCCCCGACACGATTTCCACCTTTGTGGTCGGACTGATGTAACTTTTCGTGATGAGCGTTCCGTCATGTTTCGGCTCGAATGTGTTTTTGATGCGGATATTGATGTCGTTCATTTCGAGTGGCTTAGCGGCTTTCGGGTGGATAGCCTCCATGCCGATGTCCGCCAACTGGTCGGCGATGATGAAACTGGTATGTCCCACAGGAACGCATTTCTCCTCGCCCACAATAGCGGGGTCGGCGCTTGACAGGTGGTATTCCTTGTGAATGATGGCTTCGTTTGCCTTCACTTCAACGGCTATTTTGCTGAAAGTCACTTCGGAATAGCCGCGATCAAAGGCTCGCATGATGCCTTCCGTTCCTTTTGTGTAGCCGGTGGCAATGCACAGCGTTGTGGAAAAGTCGATGTTTTGAAACGCCCTTTTGATACGCTCGTCAATCGTTAGCGGTTCGGAATCGTAGAATCCGCATAAGTCAATAAATTTGGCGTTTAACCCATTGTGTTTCAGTATATTTACAGAGTTGAACGTCGAATGAGCCTCGCCGATGGATGCCAAAATCTCGCGGGCAGCCAGAAAGATGTCATCTTTATTGACATAACCCGATGCTTCCACCTTTGCCATGCTGTTGAGATAGAGCCTTGCGTGGGCGATGCGTTTTTTGATAAACTGGTCGGCTTCCGTCTGGTTCAGCCCGATGTCCGCAAAACTGCGATTGATTTCGATCAATTTGCCGCACACCTCGTCCAGCGCGGTTTCGTATTCTTCGTTGTGATAAAATTTGGTGTAAATTCCGGGCAGTCCCGATTTTTTGTGTTCCAGCAACCAATTGGTCACATTGCTGTAAGCGGACACTACGAAGATGCGGTTGTACCATTCCGTTTCTGTCCTTTCTCCCAATATGATATTATGCAACACATCGCCGAACTTCGACATGGATGTGCCGCCTATTTTTTCGACCGTAAGCATGAGCGACAGGATTATATCTTCTCTACCTGCATGAAATTCAGTTCGAGAGGTGTCTGACGGCCGAATATCTTCACCATTACCTCGATTTTCTTCTGCTCGTTATTGACTTTTTCGATGATGCCCGAAAAACTGTTGAACGGACCGTCAATCACTTTTACTGGCTCGCCTACGAAGAACGATACTTCAAGTTCTTCCTCGCTGGCTGCCAATTCGTCCATTTTGCCCAACATTCGGTTTACTTCCGACTGGCGCAACGGAACAGGTAATTTTTTGCGAACGCCGTTGACTAAGCGTTCTTCTTCCAAAAAGCCCGACACGCCGGTCACATTACGCATCATGTGAATCATTTCGCCTTGCAGTTCGGCTTCTATCATGATGTAGCCCGGGAAAAATGTGCGCTCGCGGCTCACTTTCTTTCCGTTCTTAATCTGATACACCTTTTCGGCAGGAATAAGCACCTGCGATACATAGTCCGTCCAACCATTGGCGGCAACCTGACCATCGATTAGCTCTTTTGCTTTCTTTTCCTTGCCGCCAGCGGTTCTCAACACATACCATTTTTTTCCTGATTCACTCATATCATTAAGAATTAAAAAATCTTGTATATGAATTTGAATAAATTGTCGAAACTGAAATCCATAGCGAACACAATGAGTGCTATGATGAGTGAAGCGACAAGCACCAGCACCGAACTGCCCTGCAAATCCGCCCATGTGGGCCAACTTACCTTGTGTACCAATTCGGTATAGGTCTCTTTCAGATAATTAATGAACTTTTTCATTTTAACGACGTTTATGGCAGGGGTGGAGAGATTCGAACTCCCATCAACGGTTTTGGAGACCGCTATTCTGCCCTTGAACTACACCCCTGTTTTTAACTATTCAATAATAATCCAAGGCTGTGCCAAAAAGCACAACCTTGAACCGATCATTTTCACATTGAAGACGCCGGAATTATTCCAGAATCTCAACAACCTGACCTGCGCCAACGGTACGACCGCCTTCGCGGATAGCGAAACGAAGTCCCTTGTTGATAGCAACAGGGTAAATCAGTTCCACTGTAATCGTTACGTTGTCACCGGGCATTACCATTTCCTGACCTTCGGGAAGAGTGATTTCACCCGTTACATCGAGGGTACGGAGATAGAACTGCGGGCGGTATTTGTTGTGAAAAGGAGTGTGGCGACCGCCTTCTTCTTTTTTCAACACGTAAACCTCAGCCTTGAATTTGGTGTGAGGAGTAATCGACCCCGGTTTGGCAATCACCTGACCGCGTTTGATGTCCTTTTTGTCGATACCGCGGAGAAGCAGACCAACGTTGTCGCCGGCTTCACCTCTGTCGAGAATTTTGCGGAACATTTCCACACCGGTGATAACTGTTTTCAACTTTTCTGCGCCCAAACCAATGATTTCCATTTCATCGCTGGTGTTCACAACGCCTGTTTCGATACGACCTGTGGCAACTGTACCACGACCTGTGATGGAGAATACGTCTTCCACCGGCATCAGGAACGGTTTTTCGTTCTCGCGCGGAGGAATAGGAATGTAGCTGTCCACAGCATCCATCAATTCCATTACTTTGTCTTCCCATTCAGCTTCGCCGTTCAGAGCGCCCAAAGCAGAACCGCGGATAACGGGAACATTGTCGCCGTCATACTGGTAGAAACTCAACAAATCGCGCATATCCATTTCAACGAGGTCGAGGATTTCGGGATCATCCACGAGGTCAACCTTGTTCATGAAAACAACGATTTTGGGGACGTTTACCTGACGCGCCAACAGAATGTGCTCGCGTGTTTGAGGCATAGCGCCGTCGGTAGCTGCTACCACGATGATAGCGCCGTCCATCTGGGCTGCACCCGTAACCATGTTCTTCACATAGTCGGCGTGACCCGGACAGTCAACGTGCGCATAGTGGCGGTTAGCTGTTTGGTACTCGATATGAGCCGTATTGATAGTGATACCACGTTCTTTTTCTTCGGGTGCATTATCAATCGAATCAAAACTGCGGACTTCTGATAATCCTCTCTTTGCCAACACCATTGTGATGGCTGCGGTAAGGGTCGTCTTACCGTGGTCTACGTGACCGATGGTTCCAATGTTTACATGCGGTTTGGACCTGTCAAATTTTTCTTTTGCCATGATGATATAATTTTAAAATAGGTTTAAAGATGATATTTGCATTATTTAATTATTTACTACTCAAATATATACTCGTTCCCAGAGCCGATGATGGGATTTGAACCCATGACCTCTTCCTTACCAAGGAAGTGCTCTACCACTGAGCTACATTGGCGATCATTTTGAGCGGAAGACGAGACTCGAACCCGCGACCCTAACCTTGGAAGGGTTATGCTCTACCAACTGAGCTACTTCCGCCTTTGAAATCAGTGGGGAGAGAAGGATTCGAACCTACGAAGTCGTAAGACAACAGATTTACAGTCTGCCCCATTTGGCCGCTCTGGAATCTCCCCGGTATTTTTTTAATTTCAAATATCTTTCCACTAAAAGTAAGAACGCACGAGCCGATGGAGGGATTCGAACCCCCGACCAGCTGATTACAAATCAGCTGCTCTGGCCGACTGAGCTACATCGGCATTCTCTCTGACGTTTTATGAAAAATACGTCAAAAAAAGAGAGCGCAAAGGTAAGGACATTTTTTTAATCTGCAATACATTTAAAATTATTTTTTTCAAAAATAGCCTAAATTTTTTGAGGTGCTTTTTCTATTGTTGCGTCCAATGGTGGTTTGTTGTGCGAATTTCAGATTTTTATGTCCTTCCAGTCGCCGTTATCCTTAATAAGATGTATTAATTCATCCACTGCATCCGCTTCGGGGATGTTGCTTTTCATCACTTCCCGCTGGCGGTACAGGGTCACTTTGCCTTCGCCTGCGCCCACATAGCCGTAGTCGGCGTCTGCCATTTCGCCGGGACCATTCACTATGCAACCCATGATGCCTATTTTCAGCCCTTTAAGATGTGATGTCTTCTCCTTGATACGTGCAACGGTGGTTTGCAAATCAAACAGTGTCCGCCCGCACGAAGGGCAGGAAATATACTCGGTCTTGCTCATCCGCAGACGACAGGCCTGCAACAGGGCAAGGGCTATCTCCTTTCCTTTTTCTGGTGGTTTCAGCAACGGCGTTGTCAGCAATATCCCCTCTTTTGCCCCACTGAGCAGATGAGCGCCAAAGTCGCAGGCGGCTTTCACGCAGACATCTTCAACATCCGTATCTTGATATTCGCGTTTGAGCGCCACGACAGGATTGGCGGCATCGGTCTGCCGAAAATTTTCCTGTTTCCAGATAATTTCGCCAAGCGTTTCGTCTGTTGGGCAAAACTTTTGTATATGTGTTTCTCGCAGATTCACATACTGCACGATTTTTTTCGCCACAGGCAGTTCTTTTTCGGGGTCTTCGGTGAGCGAAACGCGAATTGTGTCGCCGATGCCGTCCAACAGCAGAATGCCGATGCCGAGGGCTGATTTGATGCGTCCATCCTCGCTGTCGCCCGCTTCTGTCACCCCAAGATGCACGGGACAGTTCATTTGCTCCTGATCCATCTGCGCTACCAACAGGCGGGTAGCGTCTATCATCACACGCACATTGCTGGCTTTCATGGAAACAACCACTTGACGGAACTGCTCTGCCTCGAAAATACGCAAAAATTCCATCACCGATTCCACCATTCCCTTGGGAGTGTCGCCATAGCGATGAACAATGCGGTTGCTCAACGAACCATGGTTGCTGCCGATGCGTACAGCAGTGCCATATTCCTTGCAAATAGTGATAAGCGGCAATATACGCTCGCGCATCCGCTCTAATTCCGCTGCATATTCTTTTTCGGAATACTTCTGTGGCGCAGCAGTGCGTTTGTCGAAATAATTTCCCGGATTGATGCGCACCTTTTCCACCAGACGGGCAGCGGTTTCTGCAGCCTTCGGGTTGAAATGAATGTCGGCTATCAGCGGAACATGGTAGCCTCGCCGTCTCAATTCGTTTTTGACGACAGCCAAATGCTCGGCTTCGCGAACACCGGGCGCAGTGATGCGCACATAGTCGCCACCCGCCTCAACAATGCGAATAGCCTGCGCAACGGTAGCCTCCGTATCCATGGTATCCGTGTTAACCATAGATTGCAGCCTCACCGGATACTCACTTCCCAAAAAAACACCTCCAATATTTACAGTTTGTGTATGACGACGCATCAAAAAGAAATTTATAACCTGACGATACTGCAAAAATAGTGCATTTTTTTTTAAAATCATTTTTTTTTCATCACTGTCTTTTGCTGTCCAGCATTTCCATCGCTTTTTCCATTGTGTCGGTAAATACAATTTGCCTGTTTTTATTGCTTTCGTAAATAAAATCATGAAAACTTTTGCTGTTTATGTCTGTAAAGTCGCCAACGATACCCATTCTTAATTTATAAGTGGTTACTTTTTGCAACATTTCTCCCGCAAGTCCTGTTTTCAGGTCAAAAAAATGGGGATTGAAACTTCGCCGTTCAATAATCACACTGTCGCAATTTGCCTGATAGTGAACATTTACGATCAAATCCAATATATCATCAACAGTGTTGATGCTTATTTCGTCTGTTATCACGGCTATTCTGCCTGTTAAATTTTAAAATTCATGCTGTTGCTTTCGGATCAATTCGTTGTTGCATAATAATTATGCTCCATTCGGGGGACAAAGATAGATGTTTTTTTCAAATTTAGAAATTTAGGAATGAAGGAGTGGTGAAACATAGTGAGACAGTGGTGAGAAATAGTGAGACAATTGTGTATCACCGAATCACTATTGAATCACAATTGTATCACTATTGAATCACAATTGTCTCTGCCCACCACCGAATCACAAAATAATTTTGACATTCCCAAAACATTGTTTACCTTTGCCGTCGCTAAACATTTCAAAAGATGTCATTGTGTGTTACATTTTGCAGCCTTGTAAAGCCTTTTGCTGAGGCTTTACAGCCACTTCCCCGAACTTTTTTTTGGGGGGGTAAACGCCTGCTTTTCAATTGATTGCAGCGCACGTAACAGCCATTTAAGCCCATCTTTTTCCGCCGCAATAATACACGCCGCTTTGTACTTTTGGTATGATACGGTTTTTTATTTGTCGCTCGGCATGTCGAGACGGAGTGATGGAATAATTCCTAAATTCCTTCATTTATAAATTACTGTAAATTAATAAATTAAATAAATGTTAGTATCAAATTTTAAAACCCAAAAAAAAGATGAACAGAGCAAGTAAATTAGCAGTAGTAGCAATGGCAGCCGTGATGATATTCGGCGGTTGCAAAAAGGACAAGGACGAGACGCCCTCGTTGAGCATCAACCCTTCAATGGTAGCCGTAGCAGGTGGCACCACAACACTCAACGGCACAAGCGTAACCATCAACAGTTTTCAAATCGGAAAATATGAGGTAACGCAAAAACAATGGTGGGATGTGATGGGGAGTTGGCCTGGCACAGCTCCTTCTGATACTTATGGTAAAGGTGACAATTATCCGATGTATTTTGTCAGTTGGGATGATATACAAAGTTTTCTAGCTGCGCTTAATCTCTTAACGGGCAAAAGTTATCGCCTGCCCACTGAGGCAGAATGGGAATATGCAGCTAAAGGCGGACAGAGTACCCATAACTATACATACAGCGGCAGCAATACGCTTGCCGATGTGGCGTGGTATAGCGATAATAGCGAAGTTAAGACACATCCGGCAGGAACACAAGCACCTAACGAATTGGGTATTTACGATATGACTGGCAACGTATGTGAGTGGTGTAGCGATTGGTATGGAAGCGCTTATCCATCCGGTGCAGACAATCCTACCGGCGCTATATCCGGTTCGGATCGCGTGTATCGCGGCGGCAGCTGGGACAACAATGCGGGAAGCTGCCACGTGTCGTATCGCGACTACTACACGCCTGCCTTTCGCTTCAGCTTCATAGGCTTCCGCTTGGTACTGTCCCTTTAATTTTTTCACAAGATATTTATCTGCAAAAAACGGACAATCCGTTCGCTGCGTGGCAGAATAATCTGAACCACAATTTTGACAAGATTAAAAAGATGAGGATATCTTGGTAGTGAGACATAGTGAGACAGTGGTGAGAAATTGTGAGAAATTGTGAGACAATTGCATCACAATCGAATCACTACTGAATCACAATAGATAAAAATCGTTCAAAACAAAGAACCGCATTGACGAGAGTTGATGCGGTTTTTGTTTGTGAGAAAGGTTGACGCTGTCAGGTCTTGCTTCAATTTCTTCATTTCTCAATTCCTTCATTTCTAAAAAAGATGCTTATCTTTGCGGAAGAGTTAATTGCTCGTCATCATTTTACGTATGGCTTTAAACGTCGGATGCCAGATATATTTATTGGGACTGATGTCACTTTCGCGCATAAGAATGAGCAACACGTACAGAATACCCACGAGCGCTAACCAGCCGTAAATTTCTTTCATCGAAACCATCAGGGCTTGCTGCTGTACTGCGCCGTAGAGTTCGCCTGCCGAAAATTGACGGGCAAGCGGATTGACGTTGTCCAAACCGGCGCCGAGAAACAGCGTATTCCATTGCGTGGCGACTTTCAACACGTGCCCCACCACCGCATTGCCTGCGGCGCTGCCAAGGCTCGCGCTGACGAATGCCTGCGCAGTCAGGGCTTGCGGAAAGTTTGGGATGAACGGCACCCGCGTCAATATGGTCAAAAAGGAAATGGCGACCACCACGTAGCCGAAGCCGCGCAGGAATGTAGGCAGCATCAGGGCGGTTTTCGGCAAATTGTAGTCAATGCCGAAGTAAAACAGCAGCAAGTAAGCGATAATCGCTGTCAGTCCGACTACGTGCATCGTGCAGTATCGCCATTTGCGCAGGGCAAAGGTGCGCCACGTGAAGAAACATCCCGCCGCAATGCCCGCAAACATCACCCAGTTGAGCGAAATGAGATGAAGCGAATCGTAGCCCAGCACGCCTTCCATCAAAATGTGCTCGAAAACGTGCGCCGGTGCCAGCAGTATGTCAATGACAATGTAGGCAATGAATGTGAGATACACCCACTTGAAAGTCCACGTATTGAGCGCAATGTAAGGGTGGCGGATGAACGATGCACGCCAAAGGTTCAAGCCAAGCGACACGCCGGCTGTGATGCCTGCCGCACGGATGACAGGCGATGCCCACCAGTCGTAATGCTCGCCATACACGCATACGAAGATGATGGACATCACGGTGATAGCCCAAAGCAAGCCGCCCAGCCAGTCAATGCCGAAGAGCGGAAATTTGCGTATCTCGCGGTGGGTGCTCATCAGCAGCAATATTGCCAGCATCATAGCGCCAAACAAGCCGACAACGAGCAGGTGTACGAACTCCCATGTCGCAAAAAACGCGGTGTAGATGGTGATTAAGCCGGAAAAAAGCATACAGCCCTGCACCAGCAGGTTGATGAAGCAGAAGAAGACGGACAGGTCGCGCGTGGGCGTGAGCCACAGTTGGATAGCCGAATTGCATGCAAATGTGCCCCACATCCGAAAGAACCCCAGCACAAAACAGGTGCCCACCAGTACCGGCACGCTGTGGGTGTGCATACATATCAGGTTGCCGATAACGATGGCGCCGGCACAGGTGAGCAGCGTCGGTTTGAGTGTGAAGCGAAATTTGAGGCGAAACATAATAGTGAACGTCAGCGCCAGCCCCACCAGAGAGGCGTAGCCCGCCATCATAATGTCCTCTTGCATCAGCGCCAGCGAGCCGACCATTTCGCTGACGGCTGCCAAATACACGCCGCCCGACAGTTGGAAGATAATCACAAAAACAAGGATGAGCCAAGGGCGCAGTTTTGCAGGTACAAAACGGCGAAAAGAAGGAATAGAAAAAGGTGTATTTTCGTGCATATCAGTATTTCACCAAACATTCCACATTCATACCACTGCCCAAACGCTGCAAATCGTCTGCGCTGTTTTCTGCTGCAAACTCAATCCGTACCGGAATGCGTTGCGCTATTTTCACAAAATTGCCGGCAGAATTATCCTGCGGAAGCAGCGAAAAACTTGCACCGGTGGCACGCGATACCGATTTTACAATGCCTTTGAAAACCACGCCCGGCACAGCATCCGCCTCAATTTCAACCGCCTGCCCTTCGCGGATATTTGCCGTTTGCGTTTCCTTGTAGTTGGCTACAATCCATTTGTCGTTGCCGTCCACCACATCAACGATGGTTTGCCCGGGCTGAATAAGTTGCCCTGCCTGAATGTTTTTGCGTCCGGTAGTGCCGTCGCAAGGCGCAAGGATGACGGTATAGGACAGATTCAGGCGGGCTAATTCCAGCGCCGCTTCCGCCAGTTTGATGCTACTCACGGTTTGGTCTAAACGCTGTGTCTGCTCGGCTTTTACGAGTGTGGTGGATTGCTTTTGGCGCACCAGCATTTCATATTTGGCACGCATCGCATCGTAATTCGTTTTCACGTCATCGTGTTGCTGCTGCGTTACCGCATTTTCCGCCAACAGTTTCTTGTAACGCAGGTAATCTTTCTCTGCATTCTGAAGCAAAATCTGCATCTCGTCCATTGCGGCGTCCGACACGGAAATATTGTTTTGCGTGGTATGAATGGTAGTGTTCATCACCGTTTTGTCCGACAGCGCGTTTTGATAGTTGGCTTCCGCCTGCGCCACCCGCAAGCGAAATTCTGTGTCTTCGACCACCGCCAACGTGTCGCCTTTGCGTACGTTTTGATACTCCTCGAAACAGATTCTGGAAACGAAGCCCTGCACGCGCGAGTTCACCGGCACTATCTGTTGCCTGATTTGTGCGTTGTCGGTATATTCCACCCTGCCCAAATGCACAAACCGCGAACAAACCCACGCTAAACCTGCAATTATCAATACTCCTACAAGGATATTGAATACTGTCTTTTTTGTTTTCCTGTTCATTGATGATAATTTTAATTGTCTGAACCTTGATTAAAGTAATCTTATTAAAATCGTGATTCAGACAGTGTTCCTGAAATATAAAGTAATTTGAAATAATTAAAAACAATATTTATCCGGGCATTGGAAAGCTGCACCTCTGCTGACAATTGGGCATTGCTTGCATCGAGCATATCGGTAATCAGCGCCATATCGTTTTTGTAACGGTTGCTGACCACCGCATAATTCTGATTCGCCAATTCAACGCTTTTTTGTTGCGTTTTCAGTTGCT
>JAITTD010000249.1 GCA_031287245.1 Bacteroidales bacterium | reverse complement strand
TCGGTGTTTTCCACCTCTGTTACGGCGTGTGGTCCTGCAGGTGTGGAAGAGCTGGAAGAGCCGTAACTGTACAGCCCCAAGCCGGTTTTGGACTGGATGGTGCCGTTGGGCTGGTAGGTAATACTCATGGAACCTGCGGTTTGCAGGCGGTCGAGTTGGTCGTATTCGAAATTTTCCGTTCCGTTCATTCCGGTGCGCGAGGTCAGGTTTCCGGTAGCGGAATTGAAAACATAGTCCATGTTACGGATGGTGGCACTTCCATTCACAGTTTTTAAGCCGGTGAGCAGTCCCTGACTGTTGCGGGTGGTGGTGGCGGTCATGGTTCCGCCCAGTTGGGTAGTGGTTACCCGCCCCGTTGTGCCGGTGAGTTCCCACACGGGTTGTGTCCCGGCAAATATTTTTACAATGTTTCCGTAAGCATCGTATTCATTGCTTGCCTGCACTCCACCCGGGTAGATGGTGGTTTGCAACTGTCCGTTGGCATGGTAGGCATAGCCGAAAGTCAGCGGACTTTCGCCGTCCACTGTGCGCGTTTCGGTCAGCGGGCGGCCGTAGCGGTCGTAGGTGTAAGCCACGCTGTTGCCGCCGGTCTGTACGCCGGTCAGCCGGTGCAGCTGGTTGCCGGTTGTGCCGTATGTATATGTGGTGGTTGTGCCGTTCTGCACTATGCACGAGTCGCGCCCCAGCCGGTCGCGGTGCGTCACGGTAACTATGCGGCGGGCATCGGTCTGTCTGGTTACCCTGCCTGCCGCATCGTAATTCCACGCGACAGTTCCTGCATCGGGGTCGGTCAGCGTCAACCGGTTGCCGGCGGCATCGTAGGTCATGTTCCAAGTAGCACCGGCTGCTGTAATGCTTCCGGGCTGTCCGTTCGAGTTGTAGGCATAACTCACGGCTGTTGCCGGGTCGGTCGAGGTCTTTAACCCGCCCCAGGCGTCATACGTTTTGGTAGCGCTCTTTCCGTTCGCAGTAGCGGTTACTGTGCGGTTGCCGTAACTGTACGTGATGCGGCTTCCTGTGCTGCTTGTCTGCGAGGTCATCCGCCCGCGGGCGTCGCTGGTAAATTCGTCTGTTACAGTGAGAAGCCCCTGCCGCGTTACAGCCTTTGTCTGCTGCCCCTTACTGTTGTATTCGCTGGTTTTGGTAATACTCATTCCCCCGGGTCCAATGGTTTCCGTTGCCGTTTCGCGTCCCGTGGCGTCGTACCATGTCTTTACCCAGGGCTGCCCTGTTCCCTGCACAAGCGTGAAATACTTCTTGCCGGCATCGCCGCTTTTCCAGCCGGTTTTGTACGTGATGCGCCGTCCGTCGGGCAGGGTGGTGGCGGTGCGCCGTCTCCAACTGTCATAAGCGTGGGTGGTGGTCAGAATGTAGGTCTCGTCCAGTTCGGCAATTACGTTTCCCCAGACATCGTAGTAGAAAGAGACTGTCGCCGATTCCGGAACAGTAGATTGTTTGGTGAGAAAACGCCCGGTGGCATCGTATTCGTTGCGGGTGGTAACAGGCTTCACCCCGCTGCCGCTCACCCTTGCCTCCTTCAGGTTGCCGAAGGCGTCATACTGCAGGTACTCCGTAGTGAGTGGCGTTGACGTATGATTGTTCTCTACCTTTCGTACAGGGTAACCTTTTGTCGTATTGTATGCTAACCAGGTTTTCCTTGTAAATGGTTGACTGTCATCAGCATGTTTTTGTATCACCGTGATCTGTTGCGGTTTGTAAACGCCTCCAGCGAGGATGTAATTTCCATATTGCCTGGTTTGATACATATTATTGTTGCCATATTCCGTTTTTTCCTCGGTCATATACCCGTAATTCGTATTAAACTTCCAACTAGTTGTATTGATATTGCCATCCAAATCTTTTTCTGTCTTTTGGTCGGGACAGGCGAAGTATATTTTCGCACCCTTGTCCACAATGGTCAATTTAACAGTGGTTTCAGCCGTTTTGCCGTCTACCGTTGTTTTGGAATAGCTTTCGGAAGGTACAAAAAAGGTGGTATTCAGTGTCTTGATTCCTGATTCTGTGGTTACTCCCGTTGTCGTGTTCACTGCTGTGACGGATGTCATGCCCAGGAACCCTTTCCCCTGCAGATGCGCCTTTGCTCCGGCATACTGATAGTTGACCTCCGTGTTACCTGCCACCCCGTTGCCGGTGGTAACCGTTTTCACTGCCGGGATGGCCGGCGCCAGGTCAACCAAGGGGTAGGCGGCGCCGCTTCCTTTGGTATAGATGCCGCCTCCGACAAGAGAAGCGTATGTGATGGAGATTCGCCTGCCGTAGCCGTCCGTTATGGATGCCACTCTGCCGCTGCCTGCGCTGTAATAGTGGTACCAGGGATCACGGTACACGCACCATTGCGCACTCGATCCGGTGTAGCAGTTGTACCCGTAGTTCATCAGTTCAATCCTGCCATCGCCGTCAAAGTCGCCTGTTATATATAATCTGGCAAAGGCATCGCTTTCACTGTTGGATGTTGCGGCGGCAACCATCGTCAGCCCGGTACCTGTCGAACGCATCCAGTAGCCATGGGTTTGCCTGAACACGCCCCAAGGTGAAGACCACATATCGTCGTCTTTATCATACATTGCTTTGGCGATGAACACGTCTGTTTTGCCGTCATCATCGAAATCAAAAACATGAATCGCAAACTTATCATTGTCATAATCGGTAAAACTCTGATCGTAAATATCCAAAGTGCAGGCCTGCTGCTTGGTGAATGTTCCATTACCTTCATTCAGTGCAAAATACCATTGGTTACTGCCGGTTGCGTTCATCAGAAAGTCCATCATTCCATCGCCGTTAAAATCGCCGGCAGATATTTTGTAACAATTCCTAATATTTGTTCCGGTTGTTTTGTTATTATCGGAAAAAAATGAACTTGACGTACCATCCCGGTTCCAGAAAATGGTATATCCGCCGTTGTAAAAGACAAGTATATCGTTTAATCCGTTGCCATTGTAATCGGAAACAAACATTTTTTCCGGTTTTCCGGGCAGGATCATGGACATGTCTTTCCATGGTTCAAACGCTGGAATCTGGTCTGAACTGATGCTTGCCACCTTGCCGATTTTTCCGGGATAATGTCCGCCGCTGGAGCCTGTCTCAATACAGACAATTTCGTCTTTCCCGTCGTTGTCAATATCTCCGGTAGCATATAAAGGAAGTTCATTGCTGGCTGTTATGGGGGCATAGTAGTTGGGTCCGCTGGGCTGAGGTACATTGGGATAATTGCCTGTTTCATGATTGTATACAAAAAACAGGACCCGCTTGCCAAAATTGTCATGCAGGTACAGTGGCGCCAGCAGATATTGCCGCCCGTCACCCAGCGCATTGAAAGCTGCATTGCTGCCCATTTCCTGGTGTATCTTGTCCACTTTAATGCTTGAAGGCAGGTATTTCGGGCTGGTTGCAACAAATTTGTAACTCCCGTCACTCTGCTGTGTCGACAGGAAATGTTGCGACAGTGTATGTGTGGTATTACCGGCATCCTTGTAATTCGGATTGAGGCTGATAATATCGCTTACCCCGTCTCCGTTCAGGTCAGCGGAAGAATAATAGTGATCAGTGGTAAAGGATGTCAGACTGCCCGTTATGTTCGGGGCACTGCTTGAAAAGACGGATATTGCCGACAGGTAGTTCCAGCCAAGCGTTGTGGGTTTCATACTTTCGCCGCTGCCGTTTTTTTCAATGACAGATACTAATCTTGAAAAATGGTCGGGCAGAGTGTATTCCATAATGTATTCTCGGTAAACGTTGGTTCCGCTTTTTGTGGTGATGCTCTTCAGCCGGCGGGACATGCTGCCCGAAACGCCGTCTATTTTGAAAGGAACAGCATCGCTGCGCGTTTCATAACTGAAAGTCACCGTATGCAGCAGCGGCGAAGCCTGGGTATGCTGCCCGTATGTAACAACGTCCGGATACATGAACAGGTCGTTCTGCACATAACTGAAAGTCATGAAGTTACCGTGTATATCCTCCACGCGGCTCAAATACCATGCGTTGATACCATGCCTTATATTGAGTATCTTCGACCAGTCAAATCCCTGCTTTGCCGAATAGACATACTTCATCCCGTTGCGTTCTGCTTCAAACCATCTGTTGTCCGCAAAAGTGGCAAGCCATCCCCCTGTTGTTGTACAGGTGCCGTGTACCGTTACTTTGGTAAACCGGTCGGATTCAGGGTAATAAACAGCGCCCTCCTGTCCTGCGGTTCCTGATGCGTGGATAAGTCTTTGACCGTCCAGATAGAAGGCTTCATTATCTGCGTAGGCTTCATTATCTGCGTAGGTCAACGCCTTTGCTGCTCCGTCGTGATAAATATCCTTAGGGGCGCGGCTGATCACTGAAATGCCGGATATGCTTGTTCCATACCCCGCAACGCCATTGCCCGCCTGACTGTTGTACACAAGCGATATGGATGGCTGCATGCCGCCCACGCCGGGAGGTGCCTCAATGGGGATGGTATAAACGGCAGCGCCGGTGGGCGACACGTCAAAACTGCCGCCAGTGCTTCCTACCACTTCCGGTTCGGAACTTTGGGAATCCGGAATATCAGGGTAACCAAATTCGCTGGTTGGTTGCCCGTATATGAACGATATTGAACAGATCAACACGAAAGAATGATGAATAAGCCGTTTCATGATCATTGTGCTTTACATGATTACTCTTTAATGATTTTCCATTTGGATGTATTATTGCCCAAATTGATATTCAAAAGATAAAATCCGGGTGGTCCTTTGATTTCCAGAAGCGTGGCGTCAGACTGTATTTTCACGCTGTTGATCAACTTTCCTGTGACATCGTAGAGTTGCATGACATTCGCCTGTTTTTCGTCCAGTTCGGCAATACTGATGGTGATGGTACTGCTTGTCGGATTGGGATAGAGGATGATTTTCTGTTCGCCACAGGGAACAGAAAGATCTTCTTTCTCCGCTGTGCCATTCTCCGTCGAATCCCGCGGTGTAAGGTCTTCCTTCTCCTCCGTGACATTCTCTGTCGAATCCTGCGGCGAAACCCGCGACAATGTAGCAACATATCGCACTGTCATATTGCCGTTGCTGTCATATCCAAACGAAATCGGCGGTGCCGCAAGAACATGTATCGGCAAGGCAAATAATAGGATGATGTATAAGGTTTTCATAGTTCGTCCGATTAGATGTTTTCTCTTTATTTTTCTTTACATCCCGTTCAATTTTTCAACGCACAAATATACAATACCCATTTTTCATATCCAAATTTTTTTCATTTTTTTCATACACAGTATCCATTGCTGTATAAATAAATCATCATTAATTAATAACATAAATTAAATGCGTTGACCCTGTTCACATCTTTTACGATTTTGCGGATTTTTAAAAAAGATGTACTTTTGGGATTTCTTATTATTTTTCAAAAGATGGAAAAACGAAGAATTGTAGAAATACTGAAAACAGGGAAAATCCTTGTTTCTGACGGTGCCTGGGGCACATTTTTGTACCAAAAAGGGCTAAACGCCGGTGAGTGTCCCGATGAATGGTCGCTTTCGCACTTTGAGGCAGTGAAAGACATTGCGCAACAGTACGTGGCAGCGGGTTCGGATTTGGTCGAAAGCAACAGCTTCGGCGCCAACCGCTATAAGTTGGAACATTTCGGCTTGCAGAACAAAGCAGAAGCCATCAACGAAGCGGCGGCTCGCGCTTCGCGGCAGGCAGCAGGCGATGACAAATATGTCATCGCGTCCATCGGACCTACCGGCAAAATGTTGGTGATGGGCGATGTGACCGAGGAAGAATTTTACGACTGTTTTCGCGAGCAGGCTGTGGCGTTGGCGAAAGGCGGCGCAGATGCAGTGTGCATCGAAACCATGAGCGATGCAGACGAGGCAGTGCAGGCTATCAAAGCAACGAAAGAGAACACGTCGCTGGAAATCATTGCCACTTTTACCTTTGAGAAGACGCTGCAAAACGAATACCGCAGCATGATGGGACTGACGCCGGTTGAAGCGGCTGGAAGGGCTATTGAAGCGGGTGCGGATATAGTGGGCGCCAACTGCGGCAATGGGATGGAACGCATGATAGACATTGTGCGGGAAATTCGCAGCGTCTATCCCCATGTTTTCATTCTGGTACACGCCAATGCAGGGCTTCCGTCCAACGTCAGCGGCGTGGATGTGTTTCCCGAAACGCCTGAAATCATGGCATCCTACGTTCCTGCCCTTGTCAGAGCAGGCGCCAATATCATAGGCGGATGCTGCGGTACAACGCCCGCACATATCAAGGCAATAAAACAAGCGGTGGAAGGGCTAAAATCTTGAAAATAAAGAAAACGGGAAAAAGAGCCACTCAAGGGATTCGGACCCTCGACCTGCTCATTACGAGTGAGCTGCTCTACCGCTGAGCTAAAGTGGCAGGTGAATATGTTGTCCCGACAGGACTCGAACCTGTTCAGGCAGAACCAAAATCTGCAGTGCTACCATTACACAACGGGACAATTTCGGGCGCAAAGGTACAAAAAATTTCCAACGCGCAAACGAAAAAAGAAAAAACAGCTAAATCTTTTTTTGGAGTGCTATATTTTTCACTGACAAAGAGCATGTTCGGCAGAAGCCCAACATGAATTGGTAGCCTTTTAGTGCTGCCTTTCAGGCAGTAGTGTTCGTGTTCGCACTACCGCAGGCAACGCTTCGCTCGCCTGCGGTTATGAAAATCAAGCCCTTCGGGCATCATAGCACCTCAAAAAAAGATACTGAAAATCCGTAATCCTCTACAAAGAAAAGATACAGCGCGTCTTTTTCCAAACGGCCAAAGACTTTGATTACTGTCTTGCAGTCCAACGCCCGAAGGCTGCGATGACAGCGAAGCATATCAATGGCAGCACAAACGAGATGCGCACCGACGAGAGCGCATCAAACCATATCGCTTTGTCAATGAGCAAGCCCTGCAAGGGCGGCATCAGGCAACCGCCACCGATGGCAAGAATCAAGCCTGCGGAAGCCAGTTTTGCATCGTCGCCCAAACCTTTCAAGGCTATTCCGTAAATCGTAGGAAACATCAGCGACATACAAGCCGAAATAGCTACAATACAATATAATCCGACCATTCCATGAATGAAAATGGCGCCCGCTGTGAAAACTGCACCGCCGATTGCCAAATTTGTCAGCAATACACTTGGTTTGAAGTATTTCAACAGGAAGGTACAAATAAAACGGCTGGTAACAAAAATCACCATGGCTACCATGTTGTAACCCTGAGCCGTCACTTTTGACATTTCCAATTCTTTTTCAGCATATTGGATGATGAACGTCCATACCATAATTTGCACCCCCACGTAAAATGCCTGCGCGATGACCGAACGGACATACAGTTTGTTGCCAAGCAGCCGTTGAACAATGGCTCCCGTTGAAGACGACAATTGCTTTTCTACAGCCACTTTGGGCAAGCGCGAAATGGCAAAAACAACGAAAAAAACGAGCACAACCACTCCCAGCAGCAGGTAGGGACCGCTGACGATGTCGAGGTCGAACTGTTGAAGGGCAGACAAGGCTTCGGGATTGCTTTGCCCCAAGGCGATTCGCTCGGCTTCGGTTGCAGGATTCAGCCGTGCAAGAATAAATTCCTTGGCTATCAGCATCCCCGTGAGCGAGCCGATGGGGTTGAAAGCCTGCGAGAGATTGAGCCTGCGCGTGGAGGTTTCCTCCGCTCCCATTGACAGAATGAACGGGTTGGACGTTGTTTCGAGAAAAGCCAAGCCGCAGGTCATTACAAAATAAGCAATCAGAAAAACCCAGAACGCCATTGCGTTACCGGCAGGGATAAACAGCAGACATCCCGCAGAATAAAGCGCAAGACCTGTCAGAATGCCTTTTTTGTAATCGAATTTTTGGATAAAAATGGCTGCCGGAATCGCCATAAAACAATATCCGCCGTAAAAGGCAAATTGCACCAACGAACTTTCAAAATTGGTGATTAACAGAATGTTTTTGAACGCCGCCACCATTGGATTAGTAATGTCGTTGGCAAATCCCCACAAGGAAAAAAGCGAGGTAACAAGGATAAACGGAAAGATGAGTGACCTCGGAACAACAGGTATTTTGGGCGTTTTCATACGGTTATTTGTACAGTGGTCCATACGTTTTGCAGGCGCGGTAATCCGATCCTTCTGCATCCATGCCGAAAGAAGCCCATGCGCTGGGGCGGAATATTTCTTCGGTATCCACATTGTGCATACACACAGGGATGCGCAGCATGGCAGCCAGCGTAATCAGGTCGGCGCCGATATGTCCGCAGTTGAATGTACCGTGGTTGGCGCCCCAGTTGTTCATTACGGAATAGACATCTTTGAAAGCGCCTTTTCCGGTAAGACGTGGCGCAAACCATGTTGTAGGCCAGCCCGGATCGGTGCGGTCGTCTATGATTTTATATACGTCTTCGGGTAAATCGACTGTCCAGCCTTCGGCAAACTGCAACACGGGTCCCAAGCCTTTGACGAGGTTGAGCCGTATCATGGTGACGGGCATTCCGCCTTTGGAAAGGAACTTGGACGAATATCCGCCGCCTCGGAAATATTCCTGATTGGCAGGCACCCAAGTGGTGGCATCAAGACATTTCTTTGCTTCGTCTTTGCTGATTTCCCAGTAGGGTTTCATCACGGGTTTGCCGTTTTCGCTTTGCTGTCCGCTGCCATCGAGTGATGCAGAGCCTGAATTGATGAGGTGAATGACGCCATTGGCAGCCTGTCCTTCAAGCGTTTTGCCGGTTACGCGCTTCACCGCTTCGGGACTCCAATAAGTACGCACATCGGCAAACACCGAAGCGCTGTTGGTGAGCAGATGTCCGAAAAGCATGGCGACGCCGTTCAGACAGTCGTTCTCTGTGGCTACCACAAAGGCTTCGCGGATGCCATTCCAGTCGTATGACGAGTTGAGCAGGGCTTCGGGAAAGTCGGCGTTGGGCATGTGGTCTGTCCACTGACGTTGTCCCTGAAAGCCGGAAGCAATGGCATTGTGTCCGTTGGATTCTTCTTTGAAGCCCAATTCCAGCAGTTTTGGATTGCCTGTCATCAGGTCGCGAATAATAATGGTCATTTTCACGACATATTCCCACAGCGCGTCTTTTTCGGCACGGTTTTTCTGAATCTCTTTCTTGTTGAGGTCAGCGCCTTCCTTGCAGTTGGCTTTTGTCCACGCTATCGCCTTTGCAAACTCTTCTTTATCGTAGATACTCTCGTTCACGCGGCGTATAATTTCCGACATATCCACATATTCGTTGCGCATTCCGAGGTATTCCTGAAAAAAGTCAGGATTGACCATTGATCCTGCGATACCCATTGACACGCTGCCGATGGACAGGTAGGATTTGCCGCGCATGGTAGCCACAGCCAGCGCAGCCCGCGAAAAACGCAGCAATTTTTCTTTCACGTCGGCGGGAATGGAGCTGTCGCTTGAATCCTGCACGTCGCGACCATAGATACCGAAGGCAGGCAAACCTTTCTGGGTGTGTCCCGCCAAGGCAGCCGCCAGATACACCGCACCCGGGCGTTCCGTACCGTTGAAACCCCAAATTGCCTTGACGGTATGCGGGTTCATGTCAATGGTTTCGCCGCCGTAGCACCAGCAGGGCGTCACGGTGATGGTGATTTGCACACCTTCGCGCTCAAATTTCTCGGCGCAAGCCGCCGTTTCAGCCACTCTGCCGATGGTGCCATCAGCTATCACACACTCCACAGGCGAACCGTCGCTATGGCGCAACTCGGCGCTCAGCAATTTCGCCACACTTTTCGCCAGATTCATCGTCTGGTCTTCCAACGATTCGCGAACACCGCGCTGACGCCCGTCAATCACCGGACGGATTCCAATCTTCGGAACAATTCCATGTAATCTTTTTGTATTCATTATTTTTATTTTTTACAGTGTTTCCCGCAGTATGAGCCGCGTAGGAATGATTTACTACTATGCTATGCTGATACGAAGGTAGGGATTATTTTTTTGAAAACAATATTTTTTTGAAAACAGAGCAGAAAGCATGGATAAAGTTCACAGATTACGCAGACATTAACAATTTTATTGTACTTATTTTCAAAAAAAGAATTATTTTTGCGCAGTAAAAAAACCAACATGGAATTTACATTATTAATCGTAGTTGTCCCGTTGCTAATGTTTCTGACACTGGGACTTGCAGGAATGAAAATGAGTCATCGCGTTGCCGGCGTCATCGGAACTTTGGGCATGTCGGTTGCCGCTGTATTATCATACCTGATTGCTTTTCGCTACTTTTTTGCAGAGGGAAAGGTTGCAGGCGTTTTTCAGCAAATCATCCCGCTCTCCACGGAATGGTTGCGTTTTTCAGACCAACTGCACATCGACCTCGGCATCCTGCTTGACCCCATTTCAGTGATGATGTTAGTGGTGATTACCACAGTATCGCTGATGGTGCACATATATAGTCTGGCATATATGCACGGCGAAAAGGGCTTTCAGCGTTATTACGCGCTGCTGTCGCTCTTTAGCTTCTCCATGCTGGGATTGGTGGTGGCTACCAACATTTTCCAAATGTATATCTTTTGGGAATTGGTGGGTGTGTCGTCCTATTCGCTCATTGGTTTTTACTACACCAAACCGTCGGCTGTGGCTGCCTCCAAGAAGGCTTTTATCGTCACACGCTTTGCCGACCTTGGTTTTCTGACAGGTATCCTGTTGTTGTCGTATTACACCGGCACCTTCGACTTTGGTTTGCTCACTGCCGACCACGCTTCTCTGGCGGTTTCGTCCACTGCAGGCGCATCATTCCTTGGATTGTCTGTGGCGACATGGGCTATGGCGCTTATTTTTGTGGGTGGCGCCGGTAAATCGGCAATGTTTCCGCTGCATATCTGGCTACCCGACGCTATGGAAGGACCTACGCCGGTATCGGCGTTGATACACGCTGCAACCATGGTGGTGGCAGGCGTATATTTGGTAGCCCGCCTGTTTCCGGTCTATTTCTTCGCAGCGCCCGATGTGTTGACCATGATTGGCTACATTGGCGCTTTCACTGCCTTGTTTGCCGCCGTCATCGCTATCACGCAGACGGATATAAAGCGAGTGCTCGCCTTTTCCACCATTTCGCAAATAGCGTATATGTTAGTGGCGTTGGGTGTTTCCGGTTTCGGCGGGCACGACGGCTTAGGGTATATGGCTTCGATGTTTCACCTCTTCACACACGCCTTTTTCAAAGCGCTGCTGTTCCTCGGCGCCGGCTCTGTGATACACGCCGTGCACAGCAACGAGATGAACGCAATGGGCAATCTTCGGAAATATATGCCCATCACAAACTGGACGTTTCTGATTGCCTGTTTAGCGATTGCCGGTATTCCGCCGTTTTCCGGTTTCTGGAGCAAGGATGAAATTCTGGTAGCCGCCTATCATCATGACAAAATTTTGTACCTCACTTTATGGGTGGTAGCGGGATTGACCGCTTTTTATATGTTTCGCCTCTATTTCAACCTGTTTTGGGGCAAAGCAAGGACCTACGAAGGACATCACACGCCGCACGAATCGCCTTTGACGATGACCATTCCGCTGATGTTCCTTGCGCTGTTGTCAATTGGAACGGGTATTCTTCCGTTTTCCGACTGGATAAGCAGTGACAGCAAGCCTTTTGCCACTCATCTTGACGGATGGGTAGCCATCCCGAGCGTTTTGGTAGCCGCAGTGGGAATTTTCGTTGCTTTCAAGATGTATTGGAAAGGCAGCGACCTGCCTGACAAAGTGGTGGCTTCCATCGGGGGCTTTTACCGCGCCGCGCTTCACAAGTTCTATTTGGACGAAGTGTGGATGTTCATCTGCAAAAGCGTGATTTTCAAATACATTTCCATGCCCATCGCGTGGTTCGACCGCCACATCATTGACGGCACAATGGACGGCATCGGATGGGCTACAAACAAACTGTCAACAGCGGTCAAACTCGTGCAGAGCGGACAGATACAGTTCTATGCGTGGGTATTTATTGCAGGTGTGCTGGTTATCACGGTGCTGTCGCTGGCATTTTAATGTTGAAATATTATTTCTCCCGTTTGAGCAACATTCCTGCCAGATTTTTCAATCCTTCTTTGCGCGAATCATCGGCAATTTGTACCTTTTGCAGATACTGCATCGTTTCAATGTAGTATTCATCAATGGTTTGCTGCACTGTCCTGTTGACATCCAACCGGTCATAGAGGGCTTTCACCTGAGTGATTTTCACATCGTCCGCTATTTCGCGGTTGTTCAGCAAAGCGGTTAATTGACTGCGGGTAGCGGCGTCGGCTCGCTCGAGGGCTGTAATCAGCAAAAAGGTCTTTTTCCCTGTTAAAATGTCACCTCCGGTGGCTTTGCCGAATACCTTGGGATCGGAATACACATCAAGCCAATCATCGAGAATTTGAAAGGTTAAGCCTAATGAAATACCGAAATGGTAAAGCGCTTCGACATTCTGCTTGTCTGCGTCGCCGCATATTGCGCCTATCTTCAAACTCGATGCAAGCAAGACGGCGGTTTTCAGGGTTATCATGTGTCGATATTCTTCAATGGACACATCTGAGCGGGTTTCAAAATTCATATCATACTGTTGCCCTTCGCAAACCTGCAAAGCAGTGTCTGAAAAAACCTGCAACAAGGATGGCAGCAAATCTTGACGGGACTGAGTGATATATTGATATGCCAGCACCTGCATGGCGTCGCCTGACAGAATGGCTGCATTTTCCGACCACTTTTTGTGCACCGTTGGCTGATTGCGGCGAATATCCGCCTTGTCCATCACATCATCGTGCAAGAGCGTGAAATTGTGGAACACTTCAATGGCAACAGCCGGCATAACAGCCTGTTGCACCTCTTCGCTGAACAGATTGCACGCCATCAGCGTCATAGCGGGACGAAGGCGCTTGCCTCCCTGTTTCAAAACGTATTCAATTGGCTCGTAGAGGTTACGGGGCGCTTTCAAGCCAATGTTCAGCCTATTTATATGTTTCTCTATGAGAGAACAACATTCTTCAAGTGTGTGCATCAATCAGGTATTTTAAGATCGGGTACAAATTCTATTCCAAAAACGATTTCAAACTGGCGTAAAACAAGTTTTTTTACCATTGCCATATCCCATTTTTCGCCCGTTTCCTTTTGCAAAGAAGTCACGCCCTTGTCGGCAAAGCCGCAGGGGTTGATATAGCCAAAACAGTTCAGGTCGGTATTGACATTCAGCGCGAAGCCGTGCATGGTGACAGACTGCGAACAGCGGACGCCGATGGCGCAAATCTTGCGGACAACGGGCAAGTGAATGTCCAACCACACTCCGGTAGCCTTTTCCAACCGGCATCCGGTCAGTCCATATTCGGCAATGCTGCGAATAACGACTTCTTCCAATCGGTAAATGTAGTCTTTGATGCCTGTTTCGAGCGTATCCAAGCGGAAAACAGGATACACGACCAACTGTCCGGGACCATGGTAGGTGATGTCCCCGCCCCTGTCCGTGCGGATGAGTTCGGCGCCCTTTGCCTGCAACAGGAGCCTGTCTGCCAGCATATTATTTTGATTGCCATGCTTGCCAAGCGTATAAACATGAGGATGCTCCACCATCAGTAGATAATGACGCCCTGGTTTTCCCGCCAATCGCTCGGAAATCAACTCGTCCATCAGTTTTTCCTGCCGCTGCCAAGCGTCTTGGTAAGGCATCAAGCCCAAATCCATATATTGCACCTCATTCACCGTTT
>JAITTD010000297.1 GCA_031287245.1 Bacteroidales bacterium | reverse complement strand
TTCATGTAATTTTGTCATTCTTTAAATATATAATGTATGGTCATGAAAAGTTCGTTAAAACTGTGTGTTGTTTTCTGCATGTTGGGTATATTTGCTTGTTCTTCGTCGGCTAAAAAGCCTGACAGGACGATTAAAATAGCCATCAGCACTACTTTGGGCGACATTGAGGTGGAGTTGTACAACCAAACGCCGAAACATCGCGATAATTTTGTAAATTTGGTGAAAACCGGTTATTTTGACGGCGTTCTGTTTCACCGTGTCATCAAGGAATTTATGATTCAGGCAGGCGATCCCGATTCGAAAAATGCCAAACCCGGTGCACAATTAGGTTCCGGCGGTCCAAACTACACTATACCGGCTGAGTTTGTGCCCGAACTGATACACCGGCGCGGCGCATTGTCCGCTGCACGGCAAGGAGACAATGTCAATCCGGAGAAAGCCTCGTCAGGTTCGCAGTTTTACATTGTGCAGGGAAAAGTTTATACGGACGAAGAATTGACCCAATATGAAAGCCAGCTAACGATGGGCAAGGCGCAATCGCTGTTTATGCAATACATCCGCGAAGAAAGCGAAGCCGCCAAAGCCGCAGGACAAACCGTTGATCAGGCTGCCATTCAGGAAAAAGCCAAAACACGCGCCATGGAATGGGTGCAGAACAACCCCTACAAAATACCGGAGGAACGCCGCGCGATTTACAAGACCGAAGGCGGAACACCGCATTTGGACGATGCCTACACGGTGTTCGGGCAAGTAACCAAAGGTTTGGACATTGTGGAGAAAATATCCCTCGTGCCGACCGGTGCCGCCGACCGACCTGTTGAGGACGTGAAAATCATCAAAATGAAAATTAAATAACCTCAGAACTAAAAAGCCATGAAAAAATTTTTGAAAATCTTTTTTATCACGATTGCCGCGATTTTCGTGATATTGCTGACCGCTCCTTTCCTGTTCAAGGGGAAGATAATGGAAATAGCCAAAACGGAATTGAACAAAATGCTGACAGCGAAGGTGGATTTTTCCGACCTGCAACTGTCGTTTATCCGCAATTTTCCCAATGCCTGCATCGTGTTGGAGGATTTGCAGGTAGTAGGCACAGGCGCTTTTGAAGGCGACACATTGGTGGCTTTCAAGAAGTTCAGCATCACGGTGGACATCAAGAGCGTTATCAGCATGGAAAATATCAGTGTGAAGTCCATCCTGCTTGACCAGGCGCATTTATACGCACATATAGCCGAAGACGGCAAGGCAAACTGGGACATCATGCAGCCGAGCGACACGCCCGCAGAGGAAACACCGGACGAATCCGGCGGAGATACCAATATCAGAGTGTCACTCAGCAAGTTTGAGATACGCGATGCCTGTATTACCTATCGCGACGATTCAAGCAAAATGGTAGCCACTGTGAAAGACCTTGATTTCCTGCTAAAAGGCGATATGTCGCTGGACAATGTCGATTTATCAATGCAACTGGACGTTGCTGCGCTTGATTTCCTGACGGGTGGCGTCAAGTTGTTGCGGAATGCGCGTATCGGCTTTGCTTCGGAAATTGCCGCCGACCTGAAAAATAGAAACTTTACGTTGAAAGACAATCAATTCAGCCTCAACGACATCATCCTGAAATTTGCAGGCACGGTCAATATGCCCGGCGACGACATCGTTACCGACATCACGTTTGCCACCGGAAAAACGAATTTCAAGAGCCTGCTGTCGCTGATACCAGCCATTTACATGACAGATTTCGCTGCAATACAGACAACAGGCGAACTGACGCTCGACGGCTATGCGAAAGGCACATACAACGCCAAACAGATGCCTTCTGCAGGCATCAATCTGGCGGTGGACAACGCCATGTTCAAATATCCCGACCTCCCCAAATCGGTGGACAAGATTGCCATTACCCTCAAAGCCCTCTACGATGGCGAGGTGTTCGACCGTACCACGCTGGATGTGGACAAGTTCCATTTCGAAATGGCCGGCAATCCTTTTGACCTCGGGTTGCACATCAAAACGCCCGAAAGCGATATGCAGATTGTTGGCGAATTTAAAGGGAAAATTGATTTCAATTCGCTGACAGACATTGTACCACTGGAAAATACCACACTGAATGGCTTGCTTGCCTGCGATTTGGCGCTTGCAGGACGTTTGTCCACCCTCGAAAAAGAACAGTATGAGGATTTTCAGGCTGATGGCACACTGCAACTGACTAATTTCGACTTCATTAGTCCCGACTTCCCGCAAGGTGTGAAAATTACCAAAACGCAACTTGATTTCTCGCCCAAAGTCGTTCATTTAGTTGATTTTGACGCTATTATCGGACGCACAGACCTGTCGCTGAAAGGTTCGTTGGAAAACTTCATTCCCTACGTATTCAAAAATGCAACGGTGCGCGGCAATTTATCGTTGGTTTCCAACACCATAGACCTTAACGAGTTTTTGTCGGACAGCGAAGAGGCTACAACTGCTGAAGTTGCTGAAGCCGATACAACGGCGTTGTCGGTGATTGAAGTACCTGAAAACATTGATTTCGGCATGAATGTCAAAATCGGCAATATCTTTTTCGACAAACTGAGCATTACAAGTCTGGCAGGCAACCTGAACGTGAAAGACGGCAAGGTGACGATGGACAGGCTGGGGATGAACATGATGGATGGCAGCCTGTTGTTGAGTGGCGAGTACAACACGCAGGACGTCAAAAAACCGGCAGTTGATTTCCAAATGAACATTTCCCGATTCGACATTACTTCTGCGCTCAGTTCGTTCACAATGCTGGAAACCATGTTCGACAATCCGCAGGATTATGTGGGGAAAGTTTCGGCAAATCTTACGCTCAACGCGCTATTGAACAATCAGATGAGTCCCGTTCTCAATACCATACTTTCCAAGGGACAGTTGCAGACACACCAAATTGAAATCAGAAATTCAAAACTTTTCGGCACGATGGCTGATTTGTTGAAAAACGAGAAATGGCGCACTGTTAGCCCCGGCGATCTGAACATTAAGTTCGAGATAAAGGACGGGCAGTTGGTGATGGTAGAACCGGTTCAGTTCAATGTAAATCAGGCAAAAGTAGTATTGACCGGCGGACAGGGATTGGATATGTTGATGCACTACGATGTGAACGCATCGGTGGCGGCGTCTGCCATAGGCGCTACCGATCTGCTCAATTCCATTCCGGGCGGTGCATCCATCAAGGAACTGACGCTAACCGGTTTGATTCGCGGCACTGTCAGCAAGCCTGACGTCAAACTAAGCCTCGGCAACACGCTGAACACCATTACCGAAGCCGTGAAAGAGCAGGTAAAAGAGGCGGTAACGCAAAAGGTGGAAGAGGTAAAAGAGAAAGTGAAGGAAAATGTGACAGAACAAGTGGACAAAATCATGGCAGAAGCCAATAAGCAGGTGGAAGCGATCCGCAGTTCGGGGAAACAACTGGCTGAGACCATTCGCAAAGAAGCGAATGCCGCTGCTGACAAGTTAGAGAAAGAGGCAGCATCCAAAAATGCCATTCAAAAAGCAGCATCCAAAGCCGCAGCCGACAAACTGCGCAAGGAAGGCGAGTCGAAAGCGAAACAATTGGAGCAGGAAACCGAGAAACAAGCGAATACAGTGCTAAGCACGGCTCAAAAACAGGCAGACGACTTGAAGAACAAATAAAAAATATGCGATATTCCTTTTTGCTGAAAAATTTTGTCAACAGCATTGAAAAAGACGCCAGTGCTGCGTTCAATCTGAATTTGTCCAAGCCCTTGCAGGTGTCCATTCAGCCGAATGAGCGCTGCAATGCCCGTTGCCTGATGTGCGATTACTGGAAAGAAACGACAGATTATATCCATTCCGATGAAATCATCAAGGTTTTGGAAGACTTGAAAAAATGGACAGGCAAACATTTCTTCGTTCAAATTGCCGGTGGCGAGCCGCTTATCTACAAAGGGATTTACGATATTTTCGCGTTTTGTGCCGAAAACGGGATCATCTGCAAAATCAGTACCAACGGTATCGCCTTTACGCCAAACGTTTGCGACAAAATTATCCAGTCGGGACTGAAATACCTGAGCGTGTCGCTGGATAGCCATTTGCCCGAAATACACGACAAATACAGGGGCGTGCCCGGCACACTGGAACGTGCGATTGCCGGAATCAAGTACCTTGCGGAACACTCCCGCATGACTTTGGGCATTTCATCGGTCATTATGAAGGAAAATATCAGCACATTGCCGCAATCGGTGGACTATTTCCTGAGCCTGCCCATCCATCGCCTGCTGATGCAGCCCATTCGCGTGTGGACGGAAAAACTGCCGATGGAGAGATGGAACGAGTACGAATATTGGGTGAATGACAGACAGGCGCTGTCAACGTTTACGCACCACCTTCTGGAAATCAGGAAAACAGACAGGCGGATTCTCAACACGGTGCAGGATATCAAAGAATGGCAGGAATATTTCATTCATCCCGCCGCATTAGCCGACAGAAATTTGAAGAAATGCCGTATCGGATACGATCGGTTGGGCGTTGATTACAAGGGAAACGTCAATTTGGGCTGCGGGAAATACGGCTTTGTCGGCAATATCAAGGACGAATCGATCAAAGACATTTGGAATTCGCCAAAATCGCGACAAACCCGAAGAAAGATGCTGCAATGCACCAATCTCTGCACCAGCAACTGTTTCAAGGATTTAACGCTTTCGCAAAAAGCATCAAAGGCACTGGTTTTTATCAAATCGGGACTCTTCGATACGAAAAAATAACTAAAGATATGAGAATTTTAATCACCGGAGCCAGCGGGTTCATTGGAAGTTTTGCTGTGGCAGAAGGCATCCGCCGCAGGTATGAAGTGTATGCCGGAATACGCGCAACCAGCAGTTTGCGCTATTTGCCGGAAGGCGTGTACACAGCCACGCTGACGCTGAGCGACAAGGAACAGTTGAAAAGGGAACTGACCGGCTTGGGACGTTTTGACTATATTATTCACAATGCAGGTCTTACCAAATGCAGGAAAAAAGGAGATTTCGACATGGTGAACTATCAATATACGCGCTATTTCATCGAAGCGCTGATCGAAACAGGCACCGTTCCGACCAAATTTCTGTATGTGAGCAGTATGGCTGCCTTTGGTTCCGGCAATCCCAAAACATTGGAGCCGGTGAAACTTTCGGATACGCCCCGCCCCGACACGCTCTACGGGAAGAGCAAACTCAAAGCAGAAGAGTTTATCCGGTCGCAAACAGATTTTCCCTATCTGTTCGTCCGTCCGTCCGGTGTTTATGGACCTCGGGAAAAGGATTATTTCGTATTCCTGCAAACAGTCAATCGCCACCTCGAACCGGCAATGGGCTTGCAGAAGCAATATCTGACCTTCATCTATGTGACAGATTTGGTCAACGCGATGTATCTGGCTTTGGAGTCAACGCACGTTCGCAAGGCTTGGTTTGCAGCCGACGGCAAGACTTACGACAACCGCGAATACGCCGCCATTGTAAAGAAACACCTGAACCGCAAAGCCCTGTTCCTGCCCGTTCCACTGTTTCTAGTAAAAGCGATTGCCTATACCCTTGATACCGTTTGCGGCTGGTTTGGCGTCACACCGACTCTCAACAGGGACAAATACAAGATACTGCGTGCTACCAACTGGAAAGTGGACACAGACGCCCTGCAAAAAGACCTCGGATTTGTTGCCCAATACGATTTGGACAAAGGGATGGAGGAATGCGTGAAATGGTATCGGCAGGAAAAATGGTTGTGAAAAAATTTGTCAGATTAAAAAATAACCGGAAAGCGAATTTATCAACAATCCAAATTTAATACAAACCTCCGGATGGTAAACCCAAAGACACGAGCCGATGTCACGCAGACACGAGCCGATGTCACGCAAACACGAGCCGATGTGACAAAAACACGAGCCGATGTCACGCAAACACGAGCCGATGTCACGCAGACACGAGCCGATGTCATGCAAACACGAGCCGATGTCACGCAGACACGAGCCGATGTCACGCAGACACGAGCCGATGTGACAAAAACACGAGCCGATGTCACGCAAACACGAGCCGATGTCACGCAGACACGAGCCGATGTCACGCAAATTCAATAAATGGTCATTAAAAATAGAACTTTCAATTCAATAATGCAAATCTATGTTTACGGAAGTTATTGAATGAATTAAAAAACAGTATCTTTGCGCTGTAAAAAACATGTTTCATGGTGTCCTTTGTGAAATTCTTTGTGCGCTTTGTGGTAAAAAAACCACAAAGTTCACAAAGAAAAACACACAAAGTTCAATAAAAAAATAAAAATGAAAAAGAGTATCTTATTTATCAGTTTATGGACAGTCGTTGTGTTTGCATTTGCTGAAAATCCTCAAAAAGTAGAAAAAGTGCACGTCATCTTCAAAACGCATTTGGACGTGGGCTACACCGATTTGGCATCGAAGGTGGAACAGCGTTATATCAGCGAGTTCATCCCCAAAGCCATCGCTGTTGGGGAACAACTGCAAGCCGAAGGCGTGAAAGATCGCTATGTGTGGACCACCGGCTCGTGGTTGATCGATGCGTATCTCAAACAAGCCTCGCCCGAAGCGGTGAAAAAACTGGAAGATGCTATCCGGCGGGGAGATATTGTTTGGAATGGAGTGCCTTATACCTTTGAATCGGAAGCCGTCACCCAAGACCTTTTTGCAACAACTCTGCGCCTAAGTCAGCGACTTGACAAGCGCTTCGGCAAAAAGACCATTGCCGCCAAAATGACGGATGTGCCGGGGCATACGCGAAGCATCATTACACCGTTGTATGATGCGGGAATACGGTTCCTGCAAATAGGCGTCAATAATCAATCGGCAGTGCCCAAAGTACCTCCTGTATGTATCTGGCGAAATACCGACGGTAAAGAAATGATACTGATGTGTCAGGGTGGATACGGTGAAAACATGACGCTACCCGACGGGAAAACCGCTGTTTCCATCAACTTTACCGGCGACAATCATGGACCTCATACCGCCGAACAGGTAAAATCCATTTATGCCGGATTACGGAAAAAGTATCCCGACGCTGAAATCTTTGCCTCCACGCTCAATGATGTTGCCACAGAAATCAGCGCCATGTCTTCGCTCTTACCGGTTGTTACTTCCGAAATCGGCGACACATGGATTTACGGCTATGGCAGTTCTCCGGTGATGATGGCGAAATTCAGGGCATTGTCGCGTCTTTATTCGGAATGGATAAAAACCGGCAAAATCAATCCGAAAAGCGATATCGCCATTGATTATGCCATTCGCTTGGGATTAGTTGCCGAACATACATGGGGACTTGACGTCACCGTTTGGTTGAAAAATTGGGATATAACAGATGTCGATATTTTCAATGCTTCCAGAAACAGGCAGGATTTCCGTTTGATGGAAGAATCGTGGACAGAAAAAGCAGCCAACATCGACAAAGCCATCGCACTTTTGCCGGAAAACCTGCAAACCGAAGCCAAAGCGGCTATTAACGGCTTCGGGACAGTCGTTGCAAAAACCATCACAAAACACAACAAAACAAAGGAAATCAACAAAAACGGCGCGATTACTTTTGAACCTCGAAACCCAAAACCCGAAACTCAAAACTCAAATAAGGGCGCGAAATTAATTGCCGGAGAAGTCGCTTACCAAACCTTTTCGGTCAATGACTACATTGTTTTTTTGAAAGCATACTGTAGAGGCAAACATGCCATCTATCCCAATCAATGGTTCGGTAAGCCGGAATTGGAAAATACAAAGGCGCAATCGGCAACTATAGCGGCTCAGACAACGAATGTAGCAGTTAGCAAAGCAGGCAAAGACAAACAAATAGACTGCCTGCTCACATTCCCCGACCATCCTGCAATTGACAATCGTGTTCTCCCCGAACAAGTCCATTCGCAATATGTCATCCATCATGACGGTTCCGTAGAAATGACGGTTTCGCTGATTAACAAACCTGCTGTCCGTTTGCCAGAAGCCTGGTGGGTGTCGTTTATCCCAGAGCAGGTAGTTTCGGTTATTGCCGAAAAAATGGGCGAAAGAGTGGACGTGATGGATGTGGTGGAAGGCGGCAACCGCCAAATGCACGGCATTGACCGCTATGTGGACGTAGTAACAACGAAAGGCACGATTCGCATTACGTCTTTGGATGCCCCTTTAATCGTTGTTGGCGAGCGCAACGCGCTAAACTATTCCACTTCTTTGCCCGATTTACGCAAGGGAATCCATTTCTGTCTGTTCAACAATCTCTGGGGCACCAACTTTACGATGTGGTGGGAAGGCAATATCTCGTATCGGTTTAATATTTTTCACGTTCCTTAACCGTGTTTATGTCAGTCTGTTACCATTTTTCTTTTCATTTTTTTCAAAATAATTTTCAAAAAGCGCTTGCCATTTCAAAAAAAGAGTGTACTTTTGCACCCGCTTTTGGAAGGATATATTTCTGACAGGGCGGGTTCTTTGAAGCAGGGAATGCAAGCGTTACGGCGGGTTTTACGAAAGGGTCGTTAAAAAAAATGATTTTTTTTGAAAAAAGATTTGCGGTAACAAAAAAAGCAGTATCTTTGCGCCCTCAAAATTTGGTAACAGATTTTGGGGAGGACAGAAGTTCTTTGAGTTTTATTTTTGGTTTTTGAGTGGGAGAGAGTTTGTAGAAACGAGGCAGCATTCAGGAATTGGGAATAAAAAGATAATAGTTAGTGGTTAATTGACAGTTGACAATTGACAGTTGGCACTGATGGACACATTATATTAATGAGTCAGTCGGTCGGCAGTTTTTTATCAATTATCAAGAGGTTCGACTCCTCCATTTATCACATATTCAGGTTGTTAATTAATAATTAAACATTAATAATTAATAATTATAAGGATAGCGTTCTTTGACATGATGGAAAAATATATACGAGAATAGATAAATCGAGGGTTATTCCCTGGTTGAAGCAATTTAATCAGGTCTGAATAATCGTAAGTAAAAAACCAAGAAGAAGTTGACAGCCCTGTAACAATGAATCCGGTTGAGAAACAATAGAATCACTACAGATTCATCATTGAGTCACAATTGAATCACATTGCTATAGTGTTGAAGACGGAGTAAGAAAGGGTAAAAGAAATCAAGAGTAACTGAAGAAAGTAAATAAGGGCGTATGGAGGATGCCTTGGCTCTCAGAGGCGAAGAAGGACGCGATAAGCTGCGATAAGCTACGGGGAGGAGCAAATATCCGTTAATCCGTGGATTTCCGAATGGGGCAACCCGCATGGTTGAAGGCCATGCACCAATAAGGAGTGAACGCAGGGAACTGAAACATCTTAGTACCTGCAGGAAAAGAAAACAATAGTGATTTCGTAAGTAGTGGCGAGCGAACGCGAAACAGCCCAAACCATCGATGTTTCGGCATAGGTGGGGTTGTAGGACTGCGTTGTATGTATCATAAAAGAAGTGGAAGCATCTGGAAAGTTGCATCAGAGAGGGTGACAATCCCGTACACGTATGGTTATGATATGTTAGCAGTATCCTGAGTAGGGCGGGACACGAGGAATCCTGTCTGAATCTGCGGGGACCATCCCGTAAGGCTAAATACTCCTGAGAGACCGATAGTGAACCAGTACCGTGAGGGAAAGGTGAAAAGTACTTCGAACAGAAGAGTGAAATAGTACCTGAAACCATACGCTTACAAGCGGTCGGAGTCCCCATAGTGGGATGACGGCGTGCCTTTTGCATAATGAGCCTACGAGTTGCTCTTCTCCGGCAAGGTTAAGTACTTAAGGTACGAAGCCGAAGCGAAAGCGAGTCTGAACAGGGCGCAAGAGTCGGAGGAGGCAGACGCGAAACTTTGTGATCTACCCATGACCAGGTTGAAGTTACGATAACACGTAATGGAGGACCGAACCGATAAACGTTGAAAAGTTTCCGGATGAGTTGTGGGTAGGGGTGAAAGGCTAATCAAACTGAGAGATAGCTCGTACTCCCCGAAATGCATTTAGGTGCAGCCTGTGGAGAGGTGTATCAGAGGTAGAGCTACTGATTGGGCAAGAGGGCTTCACCGCCTATCAACCCCAGACAAACTCCGAATGCTGATACATCATACATGGAGTGAGCCGTCGGGTGCTAAGATCCGGCGACGAGAGGGAAAGAACCCGGACCATCAGCTAAGGTCCCCAAATATATGCTAAGTTGAATGAACGAGGTATGACTGCAGCGACAGCTAGGATGTTGGCTTGGAAGCAGCCATTCATTTAAAGAGTGCGTAACAGCTCACTAGTCGAGCGGTCGTGCATGGATAATAATCGGGCATCAAGCATATTACCGAAGCTATGGATTATGTAAGCAATTACATACTGGTAGGGGAGCATTCCAACGTCAGCGAAGGCAGGCTGTAAAACCTGCTGGAGATTTTGGAAAAGCAAATGTAGGCATAAGTAACGATAATGGGGGCGGGAAACCCCCACACCGATAGACTAAGGTTTCCTGATCAACGATAATCGGATCAGGGTTAGTCGGGTCCTAAGGATACTCCGAAAGGACAGTCCGATGGACAGCCGGTTAATATTCCGGCACTTTCCGGTATTGCGACGGGATGACGAAAGAGTGACAGGCACGCGTACAGACGGATTAGTACGTTAAAGGGTGTAGGTGTAGAGACGGGCAGGCAAATCCGCCCGTTGAGCCGAACCTGAGAGTACCACAACCCTTCGGGGGCGTGGATAGTTGCCGTAAGCATATTTCCAAGAAAAGTCTCTAAGCATCAGATACCGGAAACCCGTACCGCAAACCGACACAGGTAGTCAAGGAGAGAATCCTGAGGTGCTCGAGTGATTCATGGCTAAGGAACTAGGCAAAATAGTCCTGTAACTTAGGGATAAAGGACCCCCATGTGAGTGGGGCGCAGTGAAAAGATCCAGGCGACTGTTTATCAAAAACATAGGGCTTTGCTAATTCGCAAGAAGAAGAATAAGGCCTGACACCTGCCCGGTGCTGGAAGGTTAAGAGGGGATGTTCGCCGCAAGGCAAAGCATTGAATCGAAGCCCCAGTAAACGGCGGCCGTAACTATAACGGTCCTAAGGTAGCGAAATTCCTTGTCGGGTAAGTTCCGACCTGCACGAATGGTGTAACGATCTGGATACTGTCTCAGCCATGAGCTCGGTGAAATTGTAGCAGCGGTGAAGATGCCGCTTACCCGCAACGGGACGAAAAGACCCCGTGAACCTTTACTGCAACTTAACATTGATTCTGGGTAACAGATGTGTAGGATAGGTGGGAGACTGTGAAGCAGGTGCGTCAGCATTTGTGGAGTCAACGTTGAAATACCACCCTTTTGTTGCCCGGGCTCTAATTCGGTGAATGCCGAAGACATTGTTTGGTGGGTAGTTTGACTGGGGTGGTCGCCTCCAAAAGAGTAACGGAGGCTTCCCAAGGTACCCTCAGCACGGATGGTAATCGTGCGCAGAGTGCATTGGCACAAGGGTGCTTGACAGTG
>JAITTD010000057.1 GCA_031287245.1 Bacteroidales bacterium | reverse complement strand
AATGAAGTAACCTATTTAGGTTATCGCAAAAGTATAACAAAAAATCAACACTACAAAATAATATGCCGATTTTTTTGTTTTTTTTGATTAGACGGGGTATTTTTTTGCGGAGTTAGGGTCCCGAAACTTTAAACTTAAAAAAAAGAACCGCTCTTAGAACGGTTCTTAACCAAACATCTTCAATCTGCCCTAAAACGACAGCGACACCACCCTCGTCATATTATATCGCGACTGTGGCGATTCTTTGCAGCGGGCGCCTATGCGGATGTAATAGGTTTTGCCGGCTTGAAAGCCCGTTGCTGTTACGGTGATGGTGGTACCCAAATCAGATTCCGTAAGTGCAACATCACTGGGACTGCTCACACTTTCATCGTAAACATTGTTGCCCACAAATTGCGTGCGGTTGGATGCAAATATACGGTAATTCCGAATGGTGGCAGGCTCGCCGGGCAACGCATGTGTATTTACCTTGAACGAAACCACTACCGCCTGAGAATTGGTCGTACTCTTCTCAATAACCACCTCGCTGAAACTGCAATACGGCGTTACCTCAAAATTGACCTTCGTCTCTTTGCCCGACCGGATTTCAACCGGTATGGTATCCGCAGGGTGAAAGGGTCCGTCTTTCGGATACACGCTGTAACTACCCGCGAATATGCGGGTATTGCGGAACGTGCCGTCGGCTTTGCCCCAAAAGTCCTGTCCAGGCTTTTCTTCGCTGGCTGTCCAGCTGTCTTCTCTGCAATATATCAGAAAACCGTTGGGCTGCTCTGTCACCAAACCCTCGCCGGTGGTCACATCTATCACCGTACCGGTAATGATACCATCCGCCTCATCGTAATTATCATTAAAAATCCACTTTAAACCGGCTGGTTTTGTGTTCGTCAATTTCGAGGTATTGGTTTTCGTGCTTTCGTTTTCTTCATAAAAATGGTATATAACATTCCATCCTTTTTTCAGGGAAAGATTATCAAACGTTATTTTTTCCGTATTTTCCGTATAACTTCCACTTGGACTTTTCCCCGTATAACTTCCCGTTACAGTTACGTCTCTGTCCACGTACGTATAAGATGCCGTCCAACCTTTAGCATCTATATATTCAAATTCGCCCATTTCATTTTCGTCATTATAGGCAACGATAACTATAAACATTCCTTTTGCCGTAGCAGGATTTACCGTCACTCCTTCCGAAAGTCCATCGAACAGAAGTCCAAGTCGTGAAGCGGGTACGGTTTCGGGCAATTTCAGCGTAAACCCGCCATTGGTGTAGTCGGTGCTTGCCACTTCGTAACCTGTCCATACCCAGTCGTAACCAATCCTTTCTTCATCAAGACCTAACAGGGCTTTTACCTTGTCCACGTTCAGACCTACTCCGTTTTCCACGGTTGCTTTGATTTCGACAACTGCGCTTCCGCCATTGTCGTCATCTTTATTGCACGAGGGCGTGCAGACCAACACTGCTACCGTCAATACGGCAATTCCAAAAATACTTAACTGTTTCATACTTACTATTGTTTAAAAAAATAAAAACGACTATTAGCACAATATGCGTGCTGTCGGTTATCATTTATGAGAATGATTAAACAGTGCAAAAGTAATTCTTTTTTTCAAAAAAAATAATTAATCCTAAAAATTAAAGTATTACTATTGAATCACTATTGTATCACTATTGTATCACTATAATCAACAGATACACAAACCTCCGACATCTCTTCCAAAAACACTGGGGTTTTTTCATCCCACGTAACTTACTTAAAATCAATTTTGTTTTTATAGACAAACTGAATCCGATAGTGGCAGATCTTTTTTTGAGATGCGATCTTTTTCAATTACAAAAGATTTAGCCAAAGATACTTTTTTATTAGCAAAAAAAATCTTACATTTGTGGCATCAAAAAAACTAATTTTTTAAAACAATGACAAAGAAATTCTTATTGAAAGAGTCGGAAATACCTGAAAAATGGTATAACATTGCAGCCGATATGGTGAATAAACCGTTGCCACTGTTGCATCCCGGAACCAAGCAGGCGTTGAAGCCGGAAGATCTGTTTCCCATTTTTGCCGAAGAAGTGTCGCGGCAGGAACTCAACCAGACCGATGTGTGGATTGACATTCCAGAGGAAGTGCGCGACAAGTACAAAATTTACCGTCCGTCGCCGCTGGTACGCGCCTTCGAACTGGAAAAGGCGCTGGATACTCCGGCACATATCTATTTCAAGAACGAGAGCGTAAGTCCTGTCGGTTCGCATAAGTTGAACTCGGCGCTGGCACAGGCGTATTACTGCAAAAAAGAAGGCTTGACCAACATAACGACCGAAACCGGCGCCGGACAGTGGGGCACAGCGCTGTCCTTTGCCGCAAAGACGTTTGGACTGGAACTGGCGGTGTACATGGTGAAAGTGAGTTACGAGCAAAAACCCTATCGCCGTTCGCTGATGCAGACATGGGGAGCGCAGGTGATAGCATCGCCCAGTATGTCCACCAAGGCAGGGCGAAAAATCCTGACCGACAACCCTTCGTATCAGGGCAGTTTGGGAACAGCCATATCCGAAGCGCTGGAACTGGCAATGGAAACGCCCAATTGCAAATATACGCTCGGAAGCGTGCTCAACCACGTGTCGCTGCACCAGACTGTCATCGGGCTTGAAGCGGAAAAGCAGATGGAACTGGCAGGCGAATATCCCGACATTGTGATTGGCTGTTTTGGCGGCGGTTCCAATTTTTCAGGCATTTCCTTCCCCTTCTTGCGCCACAACATCAAAGACGGCAAGAAAACCCGCTTTATTGCGGCTGAACCCACTTCCTGTCCCAAACTGACGCGCGGCGTGTTTCAGTACGATTTCGGCGACGAAGCCGGCTACACCCCGCTCATTCCTATGTTTACGCTCGGGCACAACTTTTCGCCCGCACATATCCACGCAGGCGGATTGCGCTACCACGGCGCAGGCACTATCGTCAGCCAGTTGCTGAAAGACAGCCTGATAGAAGCAGTGGATATACAGCAGTTGGATTCGTTCAAAGCCGGTGTGCTGTTTGCACAAACGGAAGGCATTGTTCCTGCGCCCGAATCGGCTCACGCCATTGCCACAGCCATTGCCGAAGCGCTGAAAGCCAAAGAAGAAGGCGTAAAGAAAACGATACTCTTCAACCTTTCCGGGCACGGATTTGTAGATATGAGCGCCTACGACCAGTATTTTGCAGGCGACCTGAGCAATTATTCCCTCACCGACGCGGATATTGCAAAAAATACCGATCTGCTGGAAAAATTGGTTTAAGCGTTTTGACCTTTTGATTTTTGAAATGCATCCGGATCAATTTTGGTGTTGAATCATGTGTATTTTATGATTGAATATCAGCAGCAATATATAAAATAAAGCCATGAAAAGAGGGTGTTTTTTCCTACTTTTTTCCCTGTTTTGTGTCGGTATGGCAACGGCACAAATATCGGATATGGTGGGTGAAATTTTTGGACACAGGCAGGAAAACCGTCCACCGAACAGTAAAACGGATTCCCTGAATCTGGCAGTACTCCGGCAAGAGGTACAGCAATTGAAGTTGAATGAGTTGATGTATCAGGATTTGCTGCGCACATATCTGTCTGATTCAATGCAGCAGGTCATCAAAAAGTCGAAGATTGATTCGTTGCGCCGTGTCACGCAAGGGGTGCCGTTAATCATAGAGAATGACACGCTTTTTGTGTTCTACGCAAGCCGTGGGGGCGTGTCTGCAGCAGACAGGGCTGCCAACACCATGCAGGAAATCATCGCCTTGGGCAAAAACAGGAATGTAAAACCGGATTCCGTTTATCTGCTGCCGTTGGAGGACGGCGTTCAAACCGAAATCATGTATCGCCGCAAGGTCATCGTTTCCGTGACAGAAAACGATGCCCTTTGGACCAACAAGAACATCAACGATTTGGCAGAAGAAGAGCGGGCGAGCATTGTGGCTGCCATCAAAACGCTACAATATAGAAACAGCCTGCTTCAAACTTTCAAGCGGATTGGAATATTCCTGTTGGTGCTGGCAGTGCACATTGTGATATTCTGCCTCATCATCCGGCTGTACAAAAAGATGAAACTGAAAATTAAAGCCAATCGACAAAAATGGTTCAAACCGATAGTTTTCCGAAACTATGAAATACTCAACGCCAATCGGCAGGCGAATGTGGCGGTGATATTGGCAAGCGCAGTGCGTTATCTTCTCATTTTCATTCAATTATTGATATTCATACCCTTGCTGTTTTCTGTTTTCCCGCAAACCAAACCGCTGGCTTCCACGTTGTTCGGTTATATTGCGACGCCCATCAAAGATATTTTTTACGCCATCATCCATTATATTCCCCATCTGTTCACTGTGGTGATAATATGGCTATGTATCAGATATTTGATAAAAGGAATTTCCTTTATAACGCAGGAAATACAAAGCGAGAAACTGAGAATACCCGGCTTTTACCCCGAATGGGCAATGCCGACTTTTCACGTTGTCAAATTTCTGCTGTATGCCTTCATGATAGCCATGATTTTCCCCCATCTTCCCGGTTCCAATACGGGCACATTCAAAGGCATATCCATCTTTGTGGGCTTAATTGTGTCACTGGGCTCCGGCAGCGCCATCACCAATATCCTTGCCGGACTGATTATGACGTATATGCGGGCGTTCAAAATCGGCGATTTCATCAAACTGAACGATAGCATGGGCAATGTAATTGAAAAAACAGCCTTCGTCACGCGCATTAGAACCACCAAAAACGAAATCATCACCATTCCCAACTCGTTTGTGCTTTCGTCCCACACCACCAATTACAGCGCTTCTGCACGCGACTATGGTCTGATTATCCACACCAATGTGGCTATCGGCTATGAAGTGCCTTGGAAAACCGCGCACGAAAGCCTTATCAAGGCTGCCAAACGAACGCCAGGCGTAGAGCAGAAGAGAGAACCGTTTGTGCTCGACATCGGATTGGAGGATTATTACAACCTCTACGAAATCAACGTTTATATTCTGAATGCCGACATTATCCCAAAAATTCTGACCGACCTCAATTCGCATATTCAGGATGTGCTGCTGGAAGAGGGCATTGAATTAGAATCGCCCATGCTGATGTCGCAAACAAAGGCAGTGTGGAGGAAGAAGGGGGAACGGACCAACGGACAGTCTGATTAAGTATATCAATATATTCGCTTGTCCGTAGGACATTCATATCAATAGAAATAAATCTCAATATCACCTCAATTCCCCGTTAGGGGATATATAAATTGATATAGTTATTTATTGACGGCTCCTAAAGAGATTCTATGATTTTTCGCTGTTTATCAAAAAAGAGTATTCTGCTTCGCCCGCCGCTGCCGGAAATCAGAGTAGAAATCTGTTTAATTGCTGCAATGCAAGTGTGTGTTTGTTTAAAAGCCATTTGGTCATAAGACACGGAGCCATCCAAAACGAAGCCTTTAATCATACTGAAAAAGAAATCTTCACATTTGATATACATATAGTTAGTAGAAAGATTAACATCGGAAACAAACACGTTGGCTGTGCCGCCTTCGGCAAACTTACCGTCGTTACATATTTTTTCTATATAGTCAAGCGCTCCAAACAAGTCGTTTTTTATTTCCAGCACATCTTCTGCCTCAATCCGATGAATGCTCGCAAAGTATTTGAGATCAGTCACTAAATACTGAAAAGTCAAGAAATCCAGCACTAAATTAGCCGTAAGACTTCGCATATTGGAGATAAGGCTTTTCTGAATCGTTTTAGTTCGTTCCGGAATGACCACTTCTGAATAATTCATTCCATTCTCGTTAAGCGTTAATTCCCACAGAAACAAATAATAACGGGTTATAAAATCAAAATTCAGATAAAAAACCTGAGGCAAAAGATTGCCAGCTAAGGCAACCTCAGCATCGGGATTTCCCTTATACCCCCTGATTTTATCGTTCAAATCGCTGATCGTTTTGTAATCTGCATCCGTAGGACTGCCGTGTTTGTTGACCTTGAGATGGGAGGGGCGATGCGTAGCAGTGGTTATGCCAATAAGGATGTCCAGCGATATGCCCAACTGCTCCGAAATAGAAGCGATCTCGGCAAAGGTGAAGCTCACTTCCCCTCGCAGCCTGCGATATACCGCATCCTTTTCTATCATTAAGACATCCGTCAGCAGGTTGACAAGGGATGACTTACTGGATACTTTTCTCCGTAACGTTTCTATAAAACGCTCATATAAAACCTGTTCCTTAATCATGACATTCAATTTATGGATGATATTTCTGTTTTGTTCACTTCTAAACTGTAAATTGCAAAAAGCGCAAAATTAAATTAAAAATTTGCAAATATCACAAAATTTAAATTAAAAATTTGCAAATATCGCAAAATTTCGCTAAATATTTTTTTGAGGCGCTATATTTTTTCACTGACAAGGGGGCATGCCGACTGCGAAAAGTTTAAGGTTTCGAGTTGAATGTTTGGCATACGCACGCAAAAAACCTGAAACCCGAAACTTGAAACTTGAAACCCGAACCCCGAAACTTTTTTCGCAAAATTTGGATTTTACAAAAAAAACACCTACATTTGTACGCGCTGAATAGAAAGATTACGAATGAATATTGACATAGCCCCATCAACGATATTGTTGGTCGTTGCCATTTTGTTGCTTTTAAGCGTACTGGTGAGTAAAACCGCCAACAGGACGGGTTTACCGGCTTTGGCGCTGTTTTTGCTTGTCGGTATGCTTGCCGGTTCCGAAGGCATCGGCAAAATATCCTTTGAGAGCGCTGAAACGGCACGGTTTCTCGGCATCATCGCTTTCTGCTTCATCCTGTTTTCCGGTGGTTTGGACACCAAAACCCATCAAATCAAGCCGGTAATGTGGCGTGGCATCACCTTGTCCACGCTGGGTGTACTGTTCACAGCCGTGATGTTGGGCGCGTTTGTTTATTGGGTCACCGATTTTGAACTGTTGGAATCCATGTTGCTGGGTTCTATCGTATCTTCTACGGATGCAGCAGCGGTGTTTGCCATGTTCCGCAGCAAAAACAGCAGTTTGAAACGCAACCTTCGTCCAACGCTCGAATTGGAAAGCGGAAGCAACGACCCGATGGCGTATTTTCTCACCATCACGTTCATCACCATGATACAACAGCCGGAAACCTCCATCTGGTCTATGGTGCTCATCTTTTCCAAAGGCATGGGACTGGGTTTGGTAATGGGCTTTATTATCGGGAAACTCATGGCGCGTGTCATCAACGGTGTGGGGCTTTCTTCGGAAGGCTTGTACCCCGTTCTCTCCATCGCCATGATGTTCATCAGTTTTTCGCTCACCGAAACCATCGGCGGCAACGGTTTTCTTGCCGTTTATCTGTCGGGACTGGTATTAGGCAACAGCAATATCATCCATAAACGCAGTTTGCTGAGGTTTTACGATGGTTTTGCATGGTTGATGCAAATTTTGATGTTCCTATCGTTAGGATTGCTGGTTTTCCCATCGCAAATGACGCATATCGCGGGCATTGGCTTGCTCATATCCGTCTTTCTGATGTTCGTGGTGCGCCCGCTGGCAGTTTGGCTGTGTTTATTTCCTTTCAAGGTGTATCACAAGGATATGCTGCTCGTGTCGTGGGGCGGACTGAAAGGTGCAGTGCCCATCATCTTTGCCACTTATCCGATGGTGGCAAACATTCCACACGCCGACACCATCTTCCATATCGTGTTTTTTATCACCCTCACGTCCCTGCTCATGCAAGGCACCACGCTGTTCAAATTCGCCGATCTCCTGAAATTGAGCATCTCCGAAAAAGTGGTGAAGAAAACGGTGCTGGAATTTGACAGCGATACCATCAAGTCGGTGTTGGAAGAATTTACCGTGGAGCCGTCTTTCAGGTGCATCAACCACACTATTGTAGAGATGGAACTGCCCAAAACGGCGTTGATTGTGATGATTGAACGGGATGATAAGTACTTTACGCCCAACGGATCCACCGTGATAGAAACCGGCGACCGACTGACCGTGCTGGCAGATTCAAAAGCCAACCTGAACACTACCTTTCAAGCGTTGAAGTGATTCAATGGTGAGACAATAGTGATTCAGTGGTGAGACAATGGTGATTCAGTGGTGATTCAATAGTGATTCAGTGGTGATTCAATGGTGATTCAATGGTGATTCAATAGTACAATTAAACATCTTTCTGGAAAATAAGACCCGCGTTCGGTTCAAAAAGACCCGATGTTGGTTCAAAAAGACCCGCGTTCGGTTCAAAAAGACCCAACGTTGGTTCAAAAAGACCCGCGTTCGGTTCAAAAAGACCCGCGTTCGATTCAAAAAGACCCGATGTCGGTTCAAAAAGACCCGCGTTTGGTTCAAAAAGACCCGCGTTCGATTCAAAAAGACCCGCGTTCGGGTTTTGAGTTTCTGGTTTCGGGTTTCGAGTTTCGGGTTAATTCGTAATTTTTAATTCGTAATTCGTAATTGACTCTCACCCGACCATCTTGTCCAATGTTCTGTACAACTGTTCTTTCAGTGCTACGTAGGTGTTGATTTTGCCTTTTCGCAGCAAACGGCGGTATCGATATTCGTTCAGGTCGTGTCGCAATTGCTTGTTGTAATACACCGCAAAGAGATTGAGCAACGGGATGCACAATACAGCAATCAGGGCAGGCAACCAGTGACCGCATAAGACATACACTGTTCTGAACACCGCAATAGAGGTCAATGGCAGGATAATCAATATATTGAGCACGAAATATACGGTGCCATGAAACATCATGTCTTTGAATTTTCTCTTCACCAAGGCAGGAATGCCGAAAATAAACACATTCGGTATCAACGCTATCACGAAAAGCGGGAACAGCGCAAGCATGACTGCTCCTGTTGCAATGCGTTGCCCGATGTGGCGTTCTTTCTCTGTATTTTTGAACCGATACTGCTGCTCTGTTTGTTCTAATTGGCGTGCGTGGTCGTAAATCTGCTGCACTTCCGCTTTTTGCGTTTCTTTTGCTGCTTCCAATCGGGCAAACAGTTGCTTGTCTGCCTCCAGTTTATCGGGAAGGTACGTCGGGTTGAAGCCATTGTCTGCTGCATAGCGAATGCCGTAGGTGTTGCGCAGATAATCAAAGGCGGTGTAATTGTCCTCATCGGTGATATTGAGCATCATGTCCGAAATTTGCTGCCTTACTGCTGCGTTTACCTGCCGTTGTGCAGTCCACGGCTTTGTTTTGTACAGTTCGTAATAGGGCGACAGCGGGACAGGCGTGCCGAAACGAACGATCATATCTTCTTGCAGTCCTGCATAATCCGAATAATGGTTGCAGGAAGGCAGCAGGTATATTTCCTTTTCAAAATGGACGCTTTTCGCCGTCTCAAAGCAAAAACGAAGGTATGCCAGCGAAAAACGTCCTAACCAGTGCTTTTCCTGATGACCGGCTTCGGGAAAGAGAACGACAGTGCCGTTGTTCAGCAGTTCATCCGATATTTCCACAATGGAAGTTGTGTTTTTCGACAGCGAATCTGCCCCTTCATACATCATACGGTAGGCGGGAATAAGACCTATCCACCGCGCAATGATGTTGATTACCGGCATATAGAAGACGTCAGCCCGTATCACAGTCTTTGTTTTTCGGTTTCTCCGGTTGCGAATGGAAAAAATAAAGCCCAAAGCGTCTGTTGCTGTATTTTGATGGTCGGATACAATCATCAAAGGACAATCTTTCGGTATGTTCTCCCATCCCAGCGAATACAATTTGCGCAAGTAGATGTGCTTGAAAAACCCTTTTACATACGCAAAAAAAAGTTTAAAACCCAAACGGGGCTTCATATTGCTGCTATTCGTTCTCTTTGCCATCTGTCTAAATTGAATATTTATATTTATGTATCAAATCAGTTTCGTGATTGCAATTCCGACAAAAGTGGCGGTCAGACAGGTTACAATGCTGATGAAAATGTAAGCAAAACCGATGATGCCATTATCTTGTTGCAATAATTCTATATTTTCATACGCGAAAGTGGAAAAAGTGGTGTATCCTCCGCATATTCCCGTTGCAAAAAACAAACGCAACTGCGGCGAAAACCATCCATAACGCTCTGATAAACCGAAAACAGCGCCTATCACCAGACAACCGATGACATTGACGGCGAAAGTTCCCCAAAGGCTTGAATATTGCGCCATTCGCTGAGCGACCAACTGACTTGTCAGGTAGCGCAACATACTTCCGATGGCTCCTCCGGCGCCGACCAACAAAAGCGCGTACTTCATTTTTTATAGGGATTACAATCAGTAGTCTTCTACCCTGAATGCCCGAATATCTCGAACAGACTGATTACTGATTTACAACTTGAAAATATTGTTCCTGACCGAAGAAGATGCGACCTAAATTGTCTTTGATTGCGATTACAATTCCTTTGAAAGGATTGTTTTCAATATCAATGCCTTCTATCCATTCATCTAACCCGGTTAAATCCGGATTAGCCTTTGCTGTATCTCCTTTTTGCATAATAAAAACTTTTTGCAAAAATACGACTATTTTTTCAAATATCAAATCTTGTCTATTATTGATTATTGGCTAAATCTTTTTTTGAGGTGCTATATTTTTCACTGGCAAAGGGCATGCCCGGACCTTCGGGCTGGAGTTTAAAGTTTCGGGTTTTGAGTTTAAGGTTTAAAGTTTTGAGTTCGAAACTCGAAACTCGAAACTCGAAACATTCTCTTTTCGCCCGAATGGGCGGGATTTTCATA
>JAITTD010000046.1 GCA_031287245.1 Bacteroidales bacterium | reverse complement strand
ATATTCATTGCTAAAACTGTTATAATCTTTATGAAGTATATTATTTAGAAAATCTATTTCCCCGGTAAATTTATACACCAATTTGTTTTCGGCGTTTTTATTTCTATTCAAATAGTCTATAAATTCGATAAGCCATTCGTTTTTAGTTTCTATTTTAATATTTTTATCTATGAATTTGTATATACCGATTAAAAATATCGGCATATAATTTATTAAGTTACATTCACGATAAGCGCCTTTTGTCAGCCATTGGCATTTTGAGTGCAATTGTAACAAATTATTAAAATTATCCTCAACAGAATTTTCCGCCGATATTGTTTTATGCAATACCTGTAAAAGTTCCATATCAAATTTTCCTGTCATTTGGTCGCCGAAATTTTCTATAAATTGTTTTACCACATATTCTTTCCAGTTATTTTCATTTATAAACCTGTTTTCATTGAATATTAAACTTTCAAAAAACTCATGAAATTTAAAACCTTCTAAATGCAATCTGTTCAAACTTCTTAAATGAGCGTATGTATAAATACCATTATATAATAATTCATAATTTTTATCTGTTATTGCCCTATAAATTGAAATGTTCAATACCGAGAGTATAATTTTATCGTGAATATTCATTAAAAATATTTCTTCGGTTTTTAGTTTTTTTAATAAATCCCGTTTTTGCGTTCTTGAAAAGAGCAGATTCTCATAGTCGTTTTTTCTAGATTTTTTCACAGAATTATAAAGCGCATTCAATTCCTCGTTCAACGCGTCAAAACTATGAAAGTTGCTTTCAAGAAATTTCTTTTTTACATCTTCTGTTTTCATTGTTATTTTTTCATATATTTCTAATTCCAGTCAAAACATCCAATATATGTTAATCCATTATATTTTATGTCTGGTTCTTTTATTTTTAATTCGCCATCAGTATAATAAAATACCGCATTTGCTTTGTTTATACCTTTCTTTATACAGGTTTCTTTTATAATATTATATAATGATTTATTCTCTTTTCCGAATTTCAAAAACGGCGTCTATCATCGCCTGAAATCCGTCCTCGTTCATGTAGTCGGGTATGGAATTGCCTGATCCTAAGCCGTAGCCATTGGCGCGGGCGCGAAATTCGGTGCCTTCTTCCAGTACCTTTTTAAACACATCGTCGTAGGAATTAAGGATGAGCACATTCATGTCAAAGCCTCCGAAAAGCCCTATTTTATCGGCATAGTTCTCTATCCATCTGTCGAAAGGGCTTATCTGGTCTTCGTTGGAATGTTTGGCGTCAATGCCGTTGGCGAGAATATCGGGCATGATGTCGAAGATGTTACCACAACAATGCAGCAGGAACTTTTTTCCGGCTTGGTGCACCACGTCAATCACCCGTTTGTGCTGCGGCAGGATGAACCTGCGGATGGTGTCCGGTTCGAGCATGGTGGCGGTTTTGTGCCCCAAATCGTCGCCCATGCGGTGAAAAACGAAGAGGTCGCCATAATCGCGCACCATCTTTTCCCACAGGACAACGAATAAATCTCCTATTTTGTCAAACAAATCGGTGAACAAATCGGGGTCAAGATATTGCATCACGCAAAGAGGTTCATAGCCCACCAAATCCTGTGCCGATTCGAAGATACCGTATCCGCATCCGCCATAAGCCTTCATTCCAGCGGGAAGCACCTTGCGAATGGCTTCCAAACGGGGTGTATAGGTTTCCCAGAAAATGCGGGGAATATCGTCAAACGGATATTTCTCAAAATCGTCGCGCGTTTGTATGGGTCCCAACATACCGCCCATGATAGCGCCGTGTCCGGGAATGATGTCGCAGATAGCCGCTTCGTAATCGAAAGCATCGTAGCCGTGTTCCTTCCAAAAAGTGATGTTTTTTCGGAAATAATCTTCTACTTCGGACGGCTGGTTGGAAGTGATTTCCAATTTTTCGCCGATGCATTTAGAAATGAACGGCGCATCAATATGATGCTCATACAGAGGCAGATAGTCGGGACGCTGATTGTACAATACTTTGAGGATATTGCTGTAATCGGGTTGAAAATGATTTGTATGGCTCATTTTTATACAGACTTATTCCGTTTCTATCACTAAAGTCTCTTTGCTCAACTCATCGTGTGCAAGAAAATATCCGTCCAATTTTTTGCCGTTGCAAGTGATGCCGGTGATTTTGTTGCCCGAATTTTTCCGGCTGATCGTAAAATATTTGTCGTTGCCCGTCCACAGCGTCACTTTGTCAAACAGCGGCACAGTCACAATGTATTCGGGGTCAGCCGGCGACAAGGTGTATAAACCGATGGCGTGAAACACGTACCACGCCGACATTTCGCCAGCATCGTCCATGCCTGCATACGCCAAACCGTCTTTTCCCATGTTGTAGAAATTCGCCATGATGTGGTTCAATATATCCTGCGCTTTTTCCTGTTTGCCCACAAAATAATAGAGATGCGGATAGCCGTGGTCTGGCTGGTTGCCGTGGCAATACTGCCCGATGAACACCGACATATTGTCGGCTTCGCAATCCCGCCAAGGAATGGTGAAAAGCGAATCCAGTTTTTTCTCAAAATACTCCTTATCGGGAAACAGAGCGATGAGTCCGTCCACGTTGTGCGGGGCAAAGAAAGACGACTGCCAGCCGTTTGCCTCGCGGTACATATATTCGTAATAGACGGTTTGAGGGTCGAAAGGTGTTATCCACTCGCCGTTGTCGAGCCGTCCCCGCATGAACTTGGTGGCGGGGTCAAACACGTTTTTGTAGTTGAGACTGCGGCTCATCAGCGTATCGTAGTTGGCTTTATCGCCCAATTCACGTGCCATCAGTGCAACGGCATAATCGTCGTAAGCAAATTCGAGCGTTTTGGTGACGCCTGCGGTGGCAACGGTTTCCAAACGAGGCGCTTCCAAGTCCCATTCGGGCACATATCCTTTTTCGATATATTTTGCCAGATGCGGACGACTGGGGCTTTCCACCTTGGCATTGTGAAGCATGAGCAGATAAGCGCTGTCAATATCCCAGCCGCGCAACCCGCGCAGATACGAGCCTGTGATAAACACCGATGCGTGGTCGCCATGAAAGAAATTGGGCATATAACCCCTTTTTTTGCCGCGGTCGGTAACGGAACTGATGACGTCAACGGCTACGTCGGGCGACAATAAGCCCAGCAGAATGAGTTTATTCCGATAATCGTCCCAAAACGAAGGGTCGGTGTAGTAGCGAAATCCGGTGTTGGACACCTGTCGCCGCGCATTGGTAAATTCGCCGTTCACATCGCTGCGCAAAGCAGGCCACAGGAACGACCGGTAAAGGCAACTGTAAAAAGTCCGCATTTGCGCTTCCGTGCCTCCGGATACCGTAATTTTAGAAAGCAAACTTTCCCACGTGCCAACGGCTTCCTTGCGTACCTCCGCAAAACTTTTGCCCGTCATCTCCTGCGCCAGATTATGCTTGGCATTTTCAATGCTGACAAAAGAAAAACCGATTTTCAATTCCAATATCTTTGAACCTTCGTCATCCACAAAATTCAAGACGGGCAACTCTTTCCCGTCTTTTTTAGGCGCTTTTTCGATGTGGTTGATTTTGCGGTTGGCTTCGGCATAGAAATAGATTTTTTCGCCTGCGTGTTGAAAGCCCGAAAACGAATATTCACCTTCCTGTGCAATGGCATAACCGCTCACACGCTCGTTGGCAAGGTTAAGGTCGGCAAGCACTTTTATATTATGCCCGTTGGCAAAGGTGTAGCGGTGATAAGCACATCGCAGGGTGGATGTCAGTTCCACGTTGACGCCGTAGCGTTCAAGAAAGACCTGATAATAGCCCGGATGCGCCGATTCGTTGCTGTGGCTGAACGGTGACACATAATTATCTGCCGCTATCGTCCCCGTAGCAGGCAGCAACGGCACGTGGCACAGATTCCAATGCCCTTTGTTGGTGTGTGTGAAGCCCCAAATAACACTGTCTTCATACTGATAGCCTGAGCCACTGTGGAAAAGCGTAACAGGACTCAGTTGCACCATAGCGTTGGGCAGCGATGCACCGGGGAAAACTTCCGCACCCCACGTCCTGTGGGTTGGCGTGAATCCTAAATCCTCCACTTCCCACAACGTGGCAGTACCCAAAAACGGATTGACATAATCTGTAAGCCGCTGCCGGCATGAATTGCAACCCATGACTGTCAACAAACAGAGAATAAAACAGTTGATCTTAACCATTTGAATAAATTTAGATAAACATTACAAATTAAAGTTCCGCAAATGTAAGAACAAAATCGGAATGAACAAAAATTAATAATACAGATACAGGCGAGCGAAGCGTTTTCTCTGTAAAAAAACTTTTTCCATTGCACGCGCTTGGAAATCTGAGAATTTTCATCTACTTTTGTGGTTTCGGCAGTTTTTATGTCGTGCACAAGGGTTGATGTATTTTAAGGGGGTGACCAATCGTTGAGTGGTGATGTAAAAATGCTGTCCGAAAAAACGGATTTGTAATTAATTTAAATAAAATGAGAACTTTAAAATGTTTGTTAGTTGCAGGGATTGTATTATCTATAATTTCATGCAACAAAAACCAAAATGTGGTCGATAAAAAAGAAGGATTAAGCGTAATGCTTGTTAAATCTACAACCGGGTCGGGTTTGAAAATTCCAGAAAAAGAATTAATATTTACCGGCGATGATATTATTTCTTTCAATTTATCTACGAGTGAAATAATATTTACAAATGAGGGTGATAAAAAACTTTCATCCTTCAGTTTTAATGGGGCTTCCGCAACATTAAATTTTTATTTAAATGGAGAGCCTTTGTTTGAATCTGCGATTTATACAGCGGCTGCCTATTCCAGTTTTTTGATTAACGATTTAGTATTATACTATTCGGTTGATTCTAAATATTATTTAAGCAATGGGTATCCTGAAATTGCTGATGAATGGTTAGATGCTGATGATGTTAGAAAGATTAGAGAAGACAATGCCCAAAAGCGTAAAATTGGATGGGATACTTTCATTGGTCATTTGAGTAAAATCAATAAAATTGTAAAGTAGAACAGTTTAACCACAAAAAAATACGGCTAAATCTTTTTTTGAGGTGCTATATTTTTCACTGACAAAGGGCATGCTCGGCATCCTTGCTGAGAGGAATTTGCTTTTCGCCCGAATGGGCGGGATTTTCATACCCGCAGGTCATCGACCTGCGGCAGAAGCCCCCGCCGGTCTCTGCCTGAAAGGCAGAACATGAATTGGTAGCCTTTTAGTGCTGCCTTTCAGGCAGTAGTGTTCGTGTGTTCGCACTACCGCAGGCAACGCTTCGCTCGCCTGCGGTTATGAAAATCAA
>JAITTD010000031.1 GCA_031287245.1 Bacteroidales bacterium | reverse complement strand
GAACTTGACGATGCCGGTTGAGCGCTGCTGCTTGACGATCTGGTGGTAGAACTTGATGCCGGTTGAGCGCTTGAAGAGCGTGACGGTGATGATTGTGTTGCACTGGTGCGCGAACTGCTGCCGGTTGTTGTACTGCTTCTCGTAGAATTACTTGTCGTTTTTGCGTTTCTTGTCTGCAATTCCTGCGTGTTCCTTGCGTTCGAGTTCCGGTTGACAAACGATTGTTGCGGATGGCTTGTTGAATAATCTCTACGGCTAATGTTGCTGCGCATTGTGGTGACAGTCCGCGAACTGCTGCTTTTAGTCGTGTAGGTATAACGATGATTGTTATTGACATACACATTAACATTCGTTACATACACATTCGTATGCACAGGAGGACGGGTGTGATAATACGCGGGATAATAGCCGCCATAATAGGGCGAACGGTAATACACGTAATGAGGCGCATAAATGGTGGTATAGATAACGGGAGGGCTGTGGTACACAGGTACAATCACGTAATTGGTGCCATAGATATACGGATCACCAATAATCTGAACCTTTTTATTGTCCACCACGATGGTTGCCACATCTTGAAATTCGCGTTGACTCAAAGCGGACTGAATGATGATGACATGAACACTTTTTTCAAACGATTCTACAACACGCAAATAATCAATAAATCCGTCGTTGTTCAAATCTAAATTGGATATGCTGTTATTGCTGTTCAAGCGATACTCGAAATCTTCCAGATTTCGCGAATCGGCAAAAATGGACGCAACAGCACGCAAATCAAGATGATAACTAATGTCATCATGCGTTTCCACAACAACCGTTGTAGCGGGAGACGATGTAGCGGGAGACGACTGGTAGTACACCGTTTTTTGGGTAGGGAGGCAGGAGAATTGCATCATCACCAAGCCGATGAGCAGGGTTGTAAGAATCGTTTTCATAGTTTATCAATTTATATGTTTATCTTTATCGTTCATTATAAAACATTCAATATTCGTGCCAAAAAACATCCGTTTTGCATAAAGATTTTTATTATCTTTGCGCTTTGGTCTTTTCATAGCAGGAAAATGCGTTTTCCGGTGATCCGGGCGGGATTCGAACCCACGACCCACAGCTTAGAAGGCTGTTGCTCTATCCAACTGAGCTACCGGACCATTTTAAACCGCAAAAGTAATGCATCCAATCGTGAATCGCAAATATTTTTATTACAAGTTGAAATATAGAGGTATATGAAATTATATTCTCCACCGGAATGGGCAGATTATGAACTGATAGACACCGGCAGTCAGGAAAAGTTGGAGCGCTTTGGGAAATTTATTTTGGCACGTCCCGAGCCGCAAGCGATATGGAAAAAATCGCTGGCTCAGGAGGAATGGGATCAATTGGCTCATGCCTCTTTCCGCAAGGATGCAGGCAAGGTAAAAACTGCATCTGCCGACAACGAGCGCGGCGAATGGGTGTTGAAGCACGGTATGCCGCAGCAATGGCGGATCAGCTATCGTTTCGGCGAGTTGCAAACGGTATTCCGGTTGGGATTGACGGCATTTAAGCATGTGGGCATCTTTCCTGAACAATCCGAAAACTGGAATTATATTTACCGGAATGTTCGCCAACTGCCGGTTGAGCAACCTCGGGTGCTGAATCTTTTTGCTTACACCGGAGGGGCGTCATTGGCAGCCCGGGCGGCGGGTGCAGATGTCACACACGTTGATTCGGTGAAGCAGGTGATCCATTGGAGCCGTGAGAATATGGAAGCCAGCGGACTGTCGGACATTCGGTGGGTGGTGGACGATGCTTTGAAATATATGAGGCGCGAAGCGAGGCGCGGCAAGCAATATCACGGAATCATCCTTGATCCGCCGGCTTACGGGCGAGGTCCCGACGGCGAAAAATGGATTCTGGAAGACGGAATCAATGAATTGATGGAACTTTGCCGACAATTGACCGTGCCCAATCAGTCGTTTTTGGTGCTGAACCTGTATTCTATGGGATATTCCCCGCTGATAGCCGAAAATATGGTACGTTCTTTTTTTCCCGACATACAGGGCGAATGTGGTGAATTGTTCATTCCCGACAGGGCAGGAAAACGCTTGCCGTTGGGGATATTTATGAGAGGACAAATTACGGTTTGAATTTGGCTTTGTTGAGGATGCCGATCCAGTCGTTGTTGTCCATCAACTCTTCCAAAGAAAGGTTTGTGTGTTTCATGTATGACTCAATGATTTGATAACCCACCCATACGGTTGCTCTGCCCGGCGATTCGCGGGTGAAAAGCGAGGTGAAGGGAGCGGGTCCCACCAATTTGCTAATCATCAAGTAATCGGTACGATACAACATTTTTTTTTCTACAAGGTATGTCCACATTTGCCGCGTATTATTTTTGCACCATTTCAACTGATCGGTTGTATAGCCAAAAATAAGGCTGTCCGGTGCATTGGGAAGCATTTGACGGGTGAACCATGCTATTTTACCTTCATAGAGAATGTTGGAGAGCACGTTATTAACGGTGTCTGTATCAGGATAATCCGTGTAGGCGATGGCTTTCATACAATCGGGGACGATATAGGGCTTGTCCATCAGTCTGCGCTGGTAAACCGGTATCTCCAATCGGGCATAAAATTCTTCATTTGCACCAAGATACTTGTCAAGGGAAATAGCCAAAATGCCTTCGTCCACAATCATAGACTGGTTGAAGCCCGAAATGAGCGTATAAACAGACGGGATGGTGCGCTCGGGGAAATGTCGGTGATATTCCGAAAAGGCGGCGCTCAAGTTTTTCTCCAAATCTGTCACAACAGGATAATATTCCATCACTTTGCGACAGGCGGCGTGAATGTGGGGGTCGGTGAGAAATTCGACAAGCCGTTGGGGATACTGCGGGTCGTAGGATGAGCCGATAGCCAGAATCCCCCGATTATACAGTTCAAACAAGGTTCCGTAGTGTTGCTGCCACTTGGGAATAGCCTCCGGCACCGAATCTATCGGAATGGTGAATAGACTTTGTTCCAGACGGTCTATTGTTATTTCTACTTCCTGTGTCGGGGAACAGCCCCAGCACATCATGACGAGGAAATATCCGGCAACGGCAATTTTTTTATGATTCATCTACATTCAAATGTTTGGGGATTGTGAAAAAGAAGGAACTGCCTTCATTCAATTTTGATTCTACCCAAATGCGTCCGTTCATCGCGTCAACAAGTCCTTTGGAAATAGATAATCCCAATCCGGTTCCACCGTATTTAGGTTTCAATTCGGTGTCGGCACTTTGTCGAAAATGTTCGAAGATAACGCTCTGCTGGTCTTCTGTGATGCCGATACCGGTATCTTCCACAAAAAACAGCAGATGGTTTGTGCCTTTTTCTTCTCGATAGCCAAACCGCACGTAGCCCTTTTCCGTATATTTAAAGGCATTGTCTATTAACTTGTATAAAACCTGACGAATGTGTGTGCGGTCGTTCAACAGGGTATCATTTTCCATAAACCGGCTGTCGTCCAATTCAAAAAACAAAAGTTTGCCTTGCGTCTTTTGTTGAAAACAATCTTCCAAATCGTGCATCAATTCGTTCAAGTGAAATTCTGCCGCCGACACTTTAATTTGCTTGATTTCTATTTTGGAAATATCAATGATGCTTTCCACCAGTTGCATCAACTGATCGGCGCTGTTGCGGATGGTTTCGATGTACTTATGACGTTTTTCGGGAGCAAGATCTTCGTTTTCCACAAATCCGATAAAGCCCATGATGGCGTTCATCGGTGTACGAATCTCGTGTGACATATTTGACAGGAAAACCGATTTAAGCCGGTCTGATTCTTCTGCCTTGTTTTTGGCAAGTTCCAATATCTGTTCTTTCTCTTTTTGTGGGGTAATATTGATGACGAAGCCGTCCCAAATGATTGTGTCATTGTCCTGATGAGGAAATGCGCAGACCATCAGCCAAATCGATTTGCCTTTTTGTGTGATATTAAATTCATACCTGAAATATTCCATTTGGGCAGCTGCGGCAATTTCTCTTTTTTCCAGATGATTAACAATTTCTTCGCCCCACAGAGGTTTGAAACTTTTGTGTTCAATCAATGTTTCAGCCGACACTCCATACAGTTTGGAAATATTGCTGCTGATGTACGACAACTCGCCTCTACCGCCTTTTTTGGCTATTTTGCGGTAGATGATACTGCCTGATAAATTATTGGCAAGTCCATATAACTGCATATCTTTTTGAGCCTGTTCGGAAGCCTTTTTTTCAACCATATCTTCCAAATAATTTTTGTACATATTCAGATCCCTGTTGGATGCACTCAACTGTTCCTGTACAAGTAACATTTCTTCGTGGCTTTCTTTCAATAATTTTTTGGTTTTGAGCACCGTAATGAAGTTTCGAGCCAGTTTCACAAGTAACATCGCTAACAGTATCAGTACAAGAATGCTAATCCCTATTACTTTCCAACTGTTGCTGATGTCTTGCCTTTGCTGCTCTGCCTGGGTACGCAATTCCAAGTCCATTACTTCCCTTTTTTCTCTGATTTCATAGTGCATTTGAAGAATATTCAAACGCCGCTGGTCATCCACATCGTCCAGCGAGTCCTTTAATTCGGTGGCTGCCAAAAACAGTTGCACCATTTTGCGTTTATCTCCTTTTCGCCCATAAACAACACTTAATTGATCCAAAAGGTGGACCCGTGTACTGAAACTGCCGCCTTTGCGGTTGTATTTCTGTGCGTCCAAAAAATACCGTTCTGCCTCGTTCAGTTGTCCATCGTTCATGGCTCTGTTGCCCAGCCACATATACATATCGACAAGATCGGCATGGGATTGTGTGTGTAAAATAGTTCTCAGGGCTTTTTTCTGATAAAAAGTCGAACTGTCTGTTTGTCCGGTTTCCTTGTAAATATCGCTGATGGCTCTGCAAGTTTTCGACAGTCCGATCCGGTTAGGATCAACAAATTCCCTGATATGGCGCGATTTTTGCAACAAGGCAAGGCGTTTTTCAACATTTGCCGGAGGCGTCATTGCAGCATATTCACCATAAAGATGAGCTAATACTGCGAATTTTTTTGTGTGAAGCAAGAATTTAACGGCTGTTTCGTACAGTATATCGCAACTGTCGGCATCGCCACGTCCCATGTATGCGTTAGCCATCGTTGCATATATTTGTGCCAAACGTATCGTATCCTGTTGTTTTTTAGCCAATTCAATCGCCGTTTTTGCGGAAGCAATGGAATGATTGTAATCGTGCAATTGAAGATAGAGTTCAGATAATGCAAAATTTAAATCGTATGTCCAATCATGATCTTCTATATCTTGCATGATGGATGATGCAAAATTCAAACATTCCAAAGCCTGCGTATATTGTTCCAACCGTTTATAAGCCTCTCCGATATGATACATTGCATTGGTTTTTTGCTTATCGGTGCCATATTGAGAAGCCAGATCGTAAGACTGTTTAAAGTAGCCTATCGCTTCTTCATATCGTTGGCTGTAATAACATAATATGCCCACGGAACGCAAAATCTCTATCTCTCCTTCGTTGTAAATATTATTGCGGGCTAAGTTCAATCCGGTGTCGGCATAGAGATATGCCTGTGCAAACATATCATCGTCCACATACTGATAATCTTCAATGGGCGCCATCATCTGTCTCACCATTTGATTGTACAGCATGACCCGTAGAGAATCGCTTTCTGTGCGGTGAATCAATATTTGCAGACTGTCCCTGTCGCGAGTACCTGCGTAGGACATCATTGCCATCCCCATCCAAAATACCGTTGTCAGGCACAATGCGTATATGTTACGTCTGCTGTTATATTGCATTTAGCACGTTTCTTTTATATTTTGGATTATTTTTCGAGACAATTCATCTGCGCGTTCTTTGCTTTTGCTTTCGGCATAAATGCGGATCACCGGCTCGGTGTTTGATTTTCGCAAATGAACCCATTCCTCGGCAAAATCTATTTTTACGCCGTCCACATCGTTGATTTGCTCGTTGGCATACTGTTTTTTGATTTTCTCCAAGATGCCGTCCACATCCACACCGGCGTTCAATTCTATTTTGTTTTTTGACATGAAATACACCGGATATTTGGCTCTCAACTGCGAACATTTTTTGCCTGATTTTGCCAGATGGGAAAGAAACAGGGCTATCCCCACAAGTGCATCGCGCCCGTAGTGAAGTTCGGGAAAGATGACGCCTCCGTTGCCTTCGCCGCCAATCACTGCCTGATTGGTTTTCATCGCTGCCACCACATTGACTTCGCCCACAGCGGCAGCCGTATATTGTCCGCCTTTTTCCACAGTCACATCCCGCAAGGCACGCGATGACGACAGGTTGGATGCGGTATTGCCGCGTTGATGGCTCAGCACATAGTCAGCCACCGCCACAAGCGTGTATTCTTCGCCGAACATACTTCCGTCTTCGTTGATAATCGCTAAACGGTCCACATCCGGGTCAACAACAAAACCTGCGTCAGCGCCTTTTGCTCGGGTTACTTCCGATATTTCCGTCAAATGTTCGGGCAGGGGTTCGGGATTGTGTGGAAACTGACCGTTGGGTGTGCAGTTGATTTCCACTGTTTCTGCCACTCCCAGCGCCTTCAACAGACGGGGAATGACGATGCCGCCCACAGAATTGACAGCGTCTATGGTCACTTTGAACTTTCTGGCGCGGATGGCGTTGACGTCGGTCAGCGGCAACGCAAGCACTCGGTCGATATGATATTGCGTATAGTCTTTTTGCTCCACTGTCCCTAAGTTATCTACTTCTGCAAAAGAAAAACTGTCGCTGTCGGCTATGGCGAGCACGGCTTGACCGTCGCTGTTGCTTAGAAATTCGCCATCGCTGTTGAGCAGTTTCAATGCGTTCCACTGTTTGGGGTTGTGGCTGGCGGTGAGAATCAGTCCGCCCTGTGCTTTTTCGGCAACTACCGCCATTTCTACGGTAGGCGTGGTGGCAAGATCGATATCCGTTACATCAACGCCCATGCCGGTCAAAGTGCCGACAACTATCTGCCTGACCATTTGCCCCGAAATACGTGCATCACGTCCTGTAACGATTTTGAGTTTTCCAAGATGGCCTTTGTTGACAGCCTGTTCCTTTGCCCACACGCAATAAGCAGCCGTAAAACGTACAATATCGGATGGCGTAAGTCCTTTACCCGGCTCTCCTCCAATAGTACCGCGTATTCCTGAAATGGATTTTATCAACGTCATACCTCTTTTTTTAAGGCCACAAAAGTAGGTTATTTTAGCATAATTTCAAAATGGAATAAAAGTGGATTCTTTTTTGAGGGGCATGCCCGAAGGGCTGGAGTTTAAAGTTTCGGGTTTTGAGTTTAAGGTTTAAAGTTTTGAGGTCGAAACTGCCGCAGGCAACGCTTCGCTCGCCTGCGGTTATGAAAATCAAGCCCTTCGGGCATCATAATACCTCAAAAAAAGATTTAGCCTAAAAGTGGATTTTTTTGTGTTTCACAAGGGGCGCAAAGAAGCAAAAAACGTCAAGACGATTTCCTGAAAACGTTGAGACGATTTCCTGAAAACGTTGAGACGTTTTGGATAAAACGTTTCGACGAAATTGAATCCGATTAAGGGATACGAAATAAATAAGATATAACGGATTGATAGCCCGTCAGGGCTTCCATATCAATAGAATACGCTATACCCCCCCTCAACACCATTCTCCGTAGGAGATTCACAATCAAAGAATGTGAAACCTCTACGAGGTTTTGGTGCGTTGGGAAACAATTTTTCTATTGATATGTTTTCCCTACGGGAAATTTGTTCGATACGCATTGTTTTATAAATTATTTATTTCGTTTGCCAAAGTTTTGAGTTCGAAACACGAAACACGAAACATTCTTCCGTTCCTCCGTTTGTCCGTTCTTCCGTTTGTCCGTAATTTTTCCATTGTCATTCAAAAAAAAAATCCTACTTTTGCGAAAATTTAGAAACGTTATTTAAAAAGCATAAATATGGCAAAAGAAGGAAAGTACGTAACTTGTGACGGCAATTATGCCGCGGCGCATGTCGCTTATTTGTTCAGCGAAGTGGCTGCTATTTACCCCATTACGCCGTCATCGACGATGGCTGAGTATGTGGACGAATGGGCAGCCAGGGGCAAGAAAAATCTGTTCAACGAAACAGTGAAAGTAGTGGAAATGCAGAGTGAGGCAGGCGCTGCGGGCGCTGTGCACGGCTCGTTGCAGTCGGGCGCGCTGACGTCCACGTTTACGGCGTCGCAGGGTTTGCTCCTGATGATTCCCAATATGTACAAAATTTCCGGCGAGTTGCTGCCCGGCGTGTTTCACGTATCGGCGCGAAGCCTTGCTGCTCAGGCGCTGTCCATCTTTGGCGACCATAGCGACGTGATGAGCACGCGGCAAACGGGTTTTGCCATGCTTGCCACCGGGAGTGTGCAGGAAGTGATGGATTTGGCGGCTGTGGCACATCTCACTGCCATCCAATCGCGGGTGCCTTTCCTTCATTTCTTCGACGGATTCCGCACCTCGCACGAGATACAGAAGGTGGAGGACATCAACAGCGCGGCGCTTGGCGCATTGATTGACCGCAAAGCCCTGCAAGCGTTCCGCGAACGGGCGCTCAACCCAGAACATCCCGTCACACGAGGCACAGCGCAGAATCCCGACATCTATTTCCAGTCGCGCGAAGCAGCCAACAAGTTCTACCTTGACCTGCCCGACCAAGTGGAAGCATATATGCAGGAAATCAATAAGATAACCGGTCGCGAATACCACCCTTTTACTTATTATGGAGACCCATTCGCAGAAAATATCATCATCGCCATCGGCTCCATTACCGACACCATCAAAGAAACGATTGATTACCTGACCGCCAACGGCGAGAAAGTGGGTTTGATAAGCGTACACTTGTACCGCCCGTTCTCTGTAAAGTACCTCGGCAAAGTCATTCCGAGCAGCGTAAAGCGTATTTGCGTGCTGGACAGGACAAAAGAGCCGGGCGCTAACGGCGATCCGCTCTATTTGGACGTTGTAGAAGCCTTTGCTGCCTGCAAGGACATCCCTGTCGCCAAAAAGCCGATTATTGTGGGCGGTCGCTACGGACTTTCGTCGAAAGACACCACTCCGGCGCATATCCTCGCGGTGTACAAAAATCTCGCAGCCAGCGAACCGAAGCACGGCTTCACCATCGGCATTGTCGATGACGTTACTTTCCTCTCGCTGCCTGCCTTGCCCGAAGTCAACATCACACCCAAAGGCACCTTTCAGGCGAAATTTTTCGGCATCGGCGGCGACGGCACAGTGGGCGCCAACAAAAACTCCATCAAAATCATCGGCGACAGCACCGACAAGTACTGTCAGGCGTATTTTGCCTACGATTCCAAGAAAACAGGCGGTATCACCATTTCGCACCTGCGTTTCGGCGATTCGCCCATTCGCTCGCCCTACCTCGTGAACACTCCCGATTTCGTGGCTTGTCACGTGTTCCCCTATTTGCGTCAGTATGATGTGTTGAAAGGCTTGCGCAAAGGCGGAACTTTCCTGCTCAACAGCAAATGGGACGCCGCAGGCACCGCAGAACGCCTTCCCAACAAAATCAAGAAGTATTTGGCAGACAACGACATATCGCTTTATATCATTGATGCTATCACGATAGCCGAAGAGGTCGGTTTGGGCAGCCAGCGCACCAACACCATTCTGCAATCGACATTTTTCAAGATTTCGGGTGTCATTCCTTACGAAACGGCTGTCAACGCGATGAAAGCCGCCAACCTGAAATCATACGGCAAGAAGGGCGAAGAAATCGTGAATATGAACAATGCTGCGGTAGATCGTGGCGGCGAAGTCACGAAAGTGCCCGTTGACCCCGCGTGGTCGAAACTTGACCCCGAAGCCGATGTAGCGCCCATTGACCAGACACGCCCCGAATTTGTCCGCAAAGTGGTGGACCCCATCAACGCGCAGCAGGGCGACGACCTTCCGGTAAGCACTTTCGTGGGATGCGAAGACGGCACTTTCCCGCAAGGGACGGCTGCATACGAGAAGCGAGGCATCGCAGTGAACGTACCTGAGTGGATCTCGGCAAACTGTATCCAGTGTAACCAGTGTTCGTACATCTGTCCGCACGCTGCCATCCGTCCGTTCCTCATCACAGCGCAGGAAAAGGCAGGTTTGCCCTCCGACACCGCCACTATATCGGCTATTCCGCAGAAAACCTTTGAAGGGCTTGAATTTCGCCAGCAGGTGAGTCCGCTTGACTGCACCGGCTGCGGCAACTGCGTGGACGTATGTCCGGGCAACCGTGGCAACAAAGCGTTGAAGATGGAAAGCCTCGAATCGCAAATGCCTCAGCAGAAAGTGTGGGATTACGCTGTGGCGAACATCACCTACAAGGACACGATTGCGCCGAAAGACCAAAACGTGAAAAACAGCCAGTTTTCGCAACCGCTGTTTGAATTTTCGGGCGCCTGTGCAGGTTGCGGCGAAACACCTTACGTGAAACTCATCTCTCAACTGTTTGGCGACCGTATGATGATTGCCAACGCCACCGGTTGCTCGTCCATTTACAGCGGCTCAGCGCCTGCCACGCCTTATTGCAAAAATGCGGAAGGCAAAGGTCCGTCGTGGGGCAACTCGCTGTTTGAAGACAACGCCGAATATGGTTTGGGAATGGCAACCGGCGTGGAGAAAATGCGCGAACGCATCGCCCGCCTGATGGACGAAGCGATAGCAGCAGGCAAATGTTCAGACGAACTGAAAGCCGCTTTTGAAGCATGGAAAGTAGCCGACACGGCAGCCGACAGCAAAAAAGCGACCGACACGCTCATCCCGCTTGCCGAAAAATGCGATTGCACGTATTGCAGGGAAATTCTCGAACTGCGCCAGTATCTCATCAAAAAATCCATCTGGATTATGGGCGGCGACGGCTGGGCTTACGACATCGGCTACGGCGGCTTGGACCACGTGCTGGCATCGGGCGAAAACGTGAATGTGCTGGTGCTCGACACCGAAGTGTATTCTAACACAGGCGGTCAGGCATCGAAATCAACGCCGGTGGGCGCTGTGGCGAAATTTGCAGCCTCGGGCAAGCGCGTTCGCAAGAAAGACCTCGGAATGATGGCGATGAGTTACGGTTATGTGTATGTGGCACAGGTGGCGATGGGCGCCAACCAGATGCAATACCTCAAAGCGCTGAAAGAGGCGGAAGCCTATGACGGTCCGTCGCTCATCATCGCCTATTCGCCCTGTATCGCGCACGGACTGCGAGCAGGTATGGGCAAGACGCAAGCGCAGCAAAAACTCGCCGTAGAATGCGGATACTGGCACACTTACCGCTTCAATCCCGCTTTGGAAGCCGCAGGGCAAAATCCCTTCCAACTCGACTCCAAAGAGCCTGACTGGACGAAGTTTCAAGACTTTATCCTCAGCGAAGTGCGCTATTCCTCGCTAAAAAAGCAGTTCCCCGCCGAAGCAACCGAACTGTTCCAAGCAGCCGAAGCCAACGCCAAATGGCGCTACAACGGCTACAAAAAGTTGGCAGGAACGAATTAAAAAAGTTTAAAGTTTCGGGTTTAAAGTTTAAAAGTTTCGGGTTTAAAGTTTCGGGTTTAAAGTTGGGTAACCCAAAACGCGAAACCTAAAACTCGAAACCTAAAACTTTTTCGGGTTTAAAGTTGGGTAACCCAAACTCGAAACCTAAAACTCGAAACCTAAAACCTAAAACGGTGGATAATGAATCGGAAAAGGATAAATACCGGATGAAAGTGGAAGATACGTCAGGATACATGGGCGCGTTTTGGAAAGCCGCAGGAAAAACGGAACACAATGCAATCAACTTCTACAACGCAGTACATCATCGTGCAGTAATCACCAAACTGTCGAAACTGATATGCTACCACCGCAGCGAATGGTCGTATGACACGCATTGGGACGGTTTAAAAGCCGAAATCAACGATTTTTATGATGCCTTGATAGATCAAGAAAAAAATAATGAAAGGGCAAACAAAATGAAACAAAAACGGGACAGCAGACTAAAGGAAATTGAAACCAAAGTAAAAGAACTGTCCTTTTGGGACAAAATTAATATAGATGTCACCGGAAATGAAGGTTTAAAACCATTTCCGAAATCGCCGTATGTGTATCATTTTAATCCTATTGCCTTTGTGGAACAGATGAAAAGGATATATGGCTGTTTTTGTAATAGAGACATTACTATTGATGAATTTACTGAAATTTTTAAAGCACTGCGTGATAGTGAAAAAGCACTTAAAGGGTCATATAATTTATTTTCGGCAAGTAATTGTAACCTTCCTTCAACAGACAAAACTATGGAGCGCCTAACAGATGAATTTAATCAAGCCTGCAAAAAATTCAATATAAACTTATGTATTCAAAAAATTC
>JAITTD010000030.1 GCA_031287245.1 Bacteroidales bacterium | reverse complement strand
ACTTACTCATAATAAAAAAATTAAATTAAAAAAAACAAAAAAAACTATTAAAAAAATTAAAAAAATCCATTTTTATTAAAGTTTGAAGTTTAAGGTTTAAAGTTTAAAGTTTGAGGTTTAAAGTTTAAGGTTTAAGGTTTAAAGTTGGGTAACCCAAAACTTGAAACTCGAAACTTGAAACTCGAAACTTGAAACTCGAAACTCGAAACTTGAAACTTGAAACTCGAAACTCGAAACTCGAAACTCGAAACTCGAAACTCGAAACTCGAAACTCGAAACTCGAAACTCGAAACCCGAAACTCGAAACTCGAAACTCAAAACCCGAAACTCGAAACTCGAAACTCGAAACTCGAAACTCGAAACTTTCATAACGCGCTTGGAAATCTCGAAACTTTTATCTACTTTTGCCTCCGCATTGCTTTAAAGGAAATGAAAGAAATGAGTAAGACAGCCGTTTTTCCCGGATCCTTCGATCCGTTTACACTGGGTCACGAATCCATTGTGTTGCGGGCGCTTGGTCTGTTCGACAAAATCATTATCGGTATCGGTTCCAACAATAACAAATCTTCGTTTTTTACTGCCGAACAGCGTTTGGAAATGATTCAAAACCTCTTTGCCGGCAATGACAAAGTCGAAGTGCAATATTATGAAGAATTGACCATCAAGTTTTGCCGGAGAGTCGGCGCACAGTTTATGCTTCGCGGATTGCGCACTTCGTCCGACTTCGAGTACGAAAAGTCGATTGCGCAAGTCAATCAGGTGATGCTGCCGGAGGTAGAGTCGGTTTTTATGCTGACACTGCCCGAACACGCCTCCATCAATTCAACAGTGGTGAGGGATGTGCTGCGCTATGGCGGCGATGTGTCCAAATTTCTGCCTGCCAATATCAAGATTGAAAAATACATTAAATAAAGAGATTGAGTACCCGATTGCATATCCTGCCTTTCTTTTTCCTGTTGTGGATAACGGCAGAAACTTTTTCCGCCTTTGCACAAAAGGTGGAAATATCGGGCAATGCCCCTGACTATGCAGGACAAACGCTGAAAATATATGGTGTTGATAACTATATCTGCAAGGAGGAAGCCATCATCGCCGAATGTACGGTGGCTGCCGGCGGCGATTTCAGGTTTGAATTTTCCAATGCCACTGCACATATCTATTACATGTATCTGGGCGTTTTCAAAGTTCAGATGGTTGCCGAACCCGATATGTCCTACCGGATTGCCCTGCCGCCCCGAAGGGATAAAACGCCCGACGAGGCATCCAGTCCGTTTTTTGAGGAAGAACTTCTGTATGTGCAGGTGGTATCCTGCACCGACAGGACGGGCAAGCCGGTACCTCCCGAAAACGAACTGAACAGGAATATAGCACGCTTTGATATGGCATACAATGCAGAATATGACCGTATTGCAGTGGAAACGCTCAGGCAAAAAACCATCCCGCTCGATTCGCTGATCAATGCTTTCAAACAACAGTTTCCTGACAGCGGGAATGTTTATTTCACTCATTACAAGACATATCGTTACGGACTGTTGTATTATGCTGCCCGGCAGAAAAGCGTTAAATTCATTTCCGAACATTTTTTCACAGAAAAACCGATTCTTTACAACAACGATGCATACATGGATTTATTCAACGTCACCTACAGGGATTATTTCATGTATTTCGGAAGAACCAAAGAGGGACAAGCGATATATGACGTTATTAACGGACAGAAAGATTTGGACGCCTTGAAAAAATTGCTGAAAAGCGACGGTATCTTCACCAGCGACAGCCTGCTCGAAATGATGATTATCAAAAACCTGTACGACGAATTTTATTCCGACCGCTTCGCCCGCCGGTCGCTCTTAACTCTCCTCGATTCGGTGATTGAGCACAGTACAATTGCACGACACGTGGACATGGGGCGTCAAATCAAGACAAAAATCACGAAATTGTCACATGGTTATGCCCCTCCGGCTTTTTCACTTTACAATCAGGACAGTACGCTCGTTTCCCTTGACAGTTATAAGGGCAAATATGTTTACCTGCTGTTTTGCACCACTCAAAACTATGTGTGCCTCAGCCAGTACGAAATGTTGAAGGAATTGTACAAGGCACAGCACAAATGGCTGCAAATTGTCGTCATCTCTGTGGATGACAGTTTTGCCAATATGCGCGATTTTCGGCGAAAAAGCGGCTATTTGTGGGAATATCTGCATTTCGGCAACCAGCCGAATGTGTTGGCAAACTATGATATACGGATGTTTCCCACCTGTTTTCTGATTGATCCCGAAGGGAAACTGCTGGCATCGCCTGCGCCGGAAGCCGGAGAGATTGGGAAAATGCTGCTCATGGAACTCACCAAAAAAGATTTGTTGCGCGAATATACAGATAAGGGACTGATAAACAAAAATTCTTTGGAACAACTGAAAAATCAGCCTTATAAAGATATGGATGTCGTTTTTCCCAAATAAATCCGTACATTTGCATCTGCAAAAAATAAGATATGAATATTACAGTTGATGAAGTTACAGGCGCTTTGAAGCACGTGGTACACCCTGCTGCAGGCAAGGACGTGGTAACTTTGGGTATGGTGCAGGATATACGGATTGACGGGCTGACAGTCGCTTTCACCCTTGTTTTTGCGAAAGCGCAAGATCCTGTGAAAAATTCCATTGTCGGCGCCGCTGAAAAGGCTTTGTGCTATTATGTTCACCCTGAGGTAACCGTACAAATCCGTACTTTGCCTGAGTCTGCTGCTCCCAAATCCGTCAAAAAACCGATGCTTCAAGCGAAACACATTATCGCTGTGGCTTCGGGCAAGGGTGGCGTTGGTAAATCCACCATTGCGGTGAACCTTGCTGTTGCCCTGTCGCGGATGGGATACAGTGTCGGGCTGTTGGATGCCGATATTTATGGACCTTCCGTGCCTAAGATGCTGGGAGTGGAAGGTGTGACGCCCGAAGCAAAAACGGGACAAGGCGAAGAACGGATTATTCCTGTGGAATGTCATGGCATAAAAATTCTATCCATCGGTTTTTTTGTGCCTGCGAACGATGCCGTCATTTGGCGGGGACCAATGGCAACGAGCGCGCTCAAGCAATTGCTCTATCAGGCAGAATGGGGTAATCCCGATTTTCTGCTGATAGACTTGCCCCCCGGCACCGGCGATGTCCATTTAACCATTGTGCAGGAACTGCCGCTGACGGGCGCAGTGATTGTGAGCACCCCGCAACAGGTGGCACTGGCGGATGTAGTGAAGGGCATCAATATGTTTCGCAACGAAAAAGTGAATGTGCCTGTGCTCGGACTGGTGGAAAATATGGCGTGGTTTACCCCTGCCGAACTGCCGCAGAGCCGCTATTATCTGTTCGGGAAGGAAGGCGGCAAACAATTGGCTGAACGCGAAAATCTGCCGTTGCTGGCTCAGATTCCGCTTGTGCAGAGCATCGGCGAAAGCGGTGACAGCGGACGCCCTGTTGTAGCCAATGAAGATTCGACAGTAGCGCAGGCGTTCATGCACCTGGCTGAAAATGTGGTGACTGCAATAGAAAAATTGGAAATCGGTTGATATGGAAATCTGTTTTATCATTAATCCCATTTCGGGAACAAGAAAAAAAGAAACCTTGCCCGGCATCATTCGCAACGGGCTGGATGCGACACGTTTTGAACCGCAGTTTGTTTTTACCGAGCGACAGGGACACGCGCACGAATTGGCTCGCAGGGAAGTGGAAAAAGGAACGCCCTTTGTGGTGGCGGTAGGCGGCGATGGCACGGTCAACGAGATAGCAGCGGCTTTGCGCGACAGCAACACCGCTTTGGGAATCATTCCCTCCGGTTCGGGCAATGGTTTGGCGCGGCATCTGCATATTCCCCTGCATCTCGACAAGGCGCTGAAAACCATCAATGCCGCTCATGTCAAGGACATTGATTACGGATTAGTCAACGGGCAACCCTTTTTCTGTACCTTGGGCTCCGGTTTTGATGCTCATGTGAGCGATCTGTTTGCTCATTCCAGTCGGCGCGGATTCCGAAAATATGCTTCCATTATTGCGCAGGAATTTATCATGTACCGGTCGCAATATTATCGGTTGGTCATAGACGGCAAACCGGTGGAAACAAAAGCAATGCTGGTAACTGTTGCCAATGCATCGCAATACGGCAACAATGGCTACATATCGCCTTTAGCCGATATTTCCGACGGCGAACTGGATGTTTGCATTCTGTTGCCCTTCCCAAAGCTACTGGCAGCCACATTAGCGGTGCGCCTCATCAGCAAAACCATCCATCGAAGCCCGTATTACCGTGGATTTAAAGGGAAAGAAATCATTATCGAAAGAACAAAAGCAGACAAAGTCCATTTGGACGGCGACCCTTTCAAAATGGATAAAGTGTTAAATATAAGTATTATACCGAACGGGCTGAAAGTGATGGTCAATGTTGAAAAACGGATAAAGTTCAGTTAGGAGCCGTCAATAAAAAAAATGTATCAATTTATGTATTCCGAATGGTCTATGGCGTCCGCCGGTCGCAGCCCGTATCAGCCGAAAAACTTGAAGTTATCCGCACCGACCTTCTCAAGGCGGGTATCAAGGCGGATATTTCGGACGACATCAAC
>JAITTD010000024.1 GCA_031287245.1 Bacteroidales bacterium | reverse complement strand
GGCGCGTTCCTCCGATAACTTCTTCCTGTACTGATTAACAGGAATTTTCCCAAACTCAATAAATCCGGCTTTGCGGACATCTTTCGGGTTGATAAATTGACTTTTTGGCATTTTATTTTTAATTTATTTTATTTGTGATACGTTGTGATTCAATTGTGATACTGTTGTGATTCAGTTGTGATACGTTGTGATTCATTGTTATTGTTTTGTGATGCGTTTTTGAAGTGTGGACAGGTAATTATTGATTTTGATGGCTAAATTTTTGGTATCGTTGGTTATACTTTGAAATTCTCCATCGTTAACCAGTTGTCTGTTATGCGCTTTGACGTTCCACGTGTTATGTTCTATCAATGAACCTCTTGCAATTCTGACAAACTGTCGCATTTCCACGAATGAGTATCGTCCATACCCCTCGCTGATGTTTGCAGCCACTGAATCTATCGCCCTAACCCATTGTTTTCCCAACACATCTTTGGCAAAATGTTCCCATTTAATGACAATTGCCCATACATTTTCCGCTAATTGCATACTCAATTGATATATCTCAAAATCCTGAAGTTTAACTTTTTCCTTTTCCATACAATATCTCACTATTGAATCACTATTGTCTCACTATTGATTCACTATTGTCTCACTAAAATTCTCAATCTGCGTTTTAATTTCTTTCAGGAATAAGGTAGCGGGACCTCCGTCGATGGCGCGATGGTCGTAGGTGAGCGACAGCCCGATGTATGGAACGAACGCGATGATGCCGCCTCCGATGTCTGCCGGGCGTTGAATGATAGTGTTCACGCCGAGAATGGCTACTTGCGGCACATTAACAATAGGCGTAAAAATCTCCACGCCATAGTTACCCAAGTTCGACACGGTGAAACTGCCGGCGGCGCTTTGCAGCAGTTCGGGGTCTATCCCGCCCTTGCGACAGCCTTCTGCCAGTGTGCGAAGGTTGCTGGACAAGCCTTTCAGCGATAAATCGTTGGCGTTTTTCAGCACGGGCACCATCAAACCGCGCGGGGTGTCCACCGCCAAGCCAAGATGTACCTGCTTGAAGGTCTTGATGCTGTCGCCGAGGAACTGGCTGTTGGCTTCGGGGTTTTTCTCCAATGCGCGAATCACCGCCCAGCAAACCATATCGTTCAGTGTGATGTTTGGGTAGTTTGCATCGATTTTTTGCGCTTTCTTCACTTCTTCGCGCAAGGCAAGCAGTTTGCGGGCGTCGGCGCTCAGATGGTGCGTCAGTTGTGCGCTGTTTTGCAACGATTCGTGCATCGACTTGGCAATCAGTTTGCGGATGTTGGTGAGTTTCTTCACCTCAAACTCGGCTGTGCGCTGTTCCACCACAGGCGCGGCAACCGATGCCGTCGCTTGAACAGGCGCAATGGCAACGCCTTCTACGGTTTCAATGTCGCGCACAATAATACGCCCATTGGGTCCGCTACCCTTCACCGACAACAGATTGATGCCCTTCTTCTCAGCCATTACACGTGCCCGAGGCGATACCCTGATTTTCACATCGCTTGCAGGCGCAGCCACGACAGGCGCAGCCGCTGCAACGGGTGCCGCCTGAACGGCAGGCGTTTCCGCAACAGGCGCTCCATTCGGACTGAATTCAGCCACAGACTCTCCGGCTTTTCCGATAACGGCTACATTGGTCAGCACGGGCACTTCATCGCCTTCGTTAAAAAATATTTCCAGCAGAACGCCTTCCACCTTCGCCTCTTCCTCAAAGGAAGCCTTATCGGTTTCATACGAAAACAAGAGGTCGCCTGCCTTCACGTTATCTCCTTTCTTCTTGAACCACTGCGAGATAATACAACTTTCTACACTCTGCCCCTGTTTGGGCATCATCACGGGTGTTGCCATAATAACTTGATAAATATAACAAAATAATGGCGCAAATATAGAGAATAATTTTTAATTGCCGGTGATGAATGATAAATTTCGATAAATTTTGCATAACCAGCGAAAATTTTTTTGAAACAGCCCCAACAGACAAAGGGTTATCATTCGTATCCCAGCAAAGTCTTGTATTTGTCCGTTTCGCGAAGTGTTTCCACTGAAGCCGTTATTTGCGAGTCATAACGCAGCGAATTGGCTATTTTGCCTGCGTTGTAGTAATATCGCGCCACAATTTCCTCGCTCAGCAATTCTTTCACATCTGCACGATGAATTTCCAAATCTTTGAAACGGTCGTGGGATAACTTGGCGTAAAGCGCGTCAAATTCAGCCGAAGCATCTCCAATAGATTCATCCTTTTCAGCCTGTTGCTTCAATTTGGCAAAAGTCTGTTCCGTTTCCGTTTGATAATCAAAGAATTTATCTTGCAGATAGGCTACAAACTCAGCGTATTCGTTGTCGGTAAGCGCAAAATTTCTTGCACCGGCAATAGAATCATGTTTTTGCGAATAGAGCGTAGCGTAGTTGAAGATAAGATTGCGCACGTACAGCGTCACGGCGATGCGGCTAATCGTACCGGGCACCACTTCAATGTCGGGACTGACGCCTCCGCCGTCGCGCACAATGCGTTTTGTTTTCAGCGTTTTGTAATCCTTGATCAGCGAATCCGGTATGTTTCCCACGCTGCCGTCTGCTTCGCGGTGCGAATAGTCAAGCGTTTGAATACAGCGACCGCTTGGAATGTAGTATTTAGCTGTGGTGACCTTCACCTGTGTGTTGTAATTCAGCGACCGTGTGGTTTGTACCAATCCTTTTCCGAAGGTGCGCTGTCCAACAATTACGCCTCTGTCCAAATCCTGAATGGCGCCCGCCACAATTTCCGATGCCGATGCCGAAGAACGGTTGACCACCACCACCAGAGCAAGGGTGGTATCCACCGGTTCGTGGCGGGTGGTATATATATTGTCCCACTGTTTGACGCGCCCGTGTGTGCTCACCACTTCCTGTCCGCGCGGCACAAAGAGATTCACCACTTCCACCGCTTCAACTAACAGTCCGCCAGGGTTGTTGCGCACGTCCAATATCAAAGACTCAATGCGGTGCTTCTTTTTCAAATCAAGCAACGCCTCTTTCACCTCTTTTCCCGCATCCGCAGAGAAGTTTGACAGCCGGATATACCCGATTTTGTTAGCATCGTCTGCCATCCCGTAATAGGGCACATTGGGAATCGGAATCATTTCGCGAATCATTTCTTTGGTGACTTCTTTTTTTGTGGAAGCCTGCAAATAAGTGACGCTCACTTTCGTTTGAGGAACGCCTCGCATCCATTCAAAAACATCGTTGTCCGTTTTGCCGGTGATCCATTTTCCATCCACCCGCATCAACTTGTCGCCGACTTTCAAACCGACCTTGTCTGCCGGTGAATGGCGGGCAACGTCCACCACCACGACTTCACCGTCCATATCCCGTATGGTAACGCCAATGCCACCATATTGTCCATCGGTGACAGCCTTGAAATCTTCTTTGCTTTCTTCGGGAATAAAGGAAGTATAAGGGTCGAGCGAATCGAGCATACCGGCAATCCCTTTTTGTATCAGGGTTTCAGGATTGGTTTCATCAACATAAAAAAGGTTGATTTCGCGGAACAAATTGAAGAAAATATCCATATTTTTCATCAACTGAAATTCGCGGTCGGAAATACTGACAAAGGATAAAATAGCCGTCAATACTATCCCCGACAGCGTAATCCCTATTATTTTTTTCTTCTTGACAATCATTTCAATGTGTTTTAATCTTTTATTAAGACCGTGCAAAATTACAATAAAGATTGAATATGCATTATCTTTGCGCAAATTTTTAAAAATGTCATCCAACAGGCAAAAATATCTGATTGCAGGGACAGGCGGCGTAGGAGGCAGCATTGGCGCATTTTTGGCGCTGAACGGGAATGATGTCACCTGCATTGCACGCGGCGCACATTTGCAAGCCATCCGCGAACAAGGCTTGCGCCTGAATTCCACGCTCAAAGGAGTTCAAACCGTCCATGTAAAGGCTTTCACAGCCGAGGAGTACAATGAGAAAGCAGATGTTATCTTCGTGTGTGTAAAAGGCTATTCCGTTGAGTCTATTGTCGAATTAATCCAAAAAGCGGCACATTCAGGAACTTTGGTCATACCAGTACTCAATGTTTATGGCACAGGCGACAGGTTACAGCAGCTGACAAGCGGAGTTACCATATTGGACGGCTGCATCTACATCGTCAGTTTCGTGTCGGCGCCGGGCGAAATCACGCAAATGGGCAAGATATTCCGAATGGTCTATGGCGTCCGCCGGTCGCAGCCCGTATCAGCCGAAAAACTTGAAGTTATCCGCACCGACCTTCTCAAGGCGGGTATCAAGGCGGATATTTCGGACGACATCAAC
>JAITTD010000017.1 GCA_031287245.1 Bacteroidales bacterium | reverse complement strand
GATAAGTTTCATAAAATTGCTTCATTCGCCAAATGTTAGACGGCGAAAAGCCTGTGATGCCGACATATCGGCTTTGAATGAAGTCGGAGAAATCTTTGACCACAGACTTGCCCCAACCGACGTCGGAAACGCAGCGGCTCACATATTCGCCGATGTCCCAATACATCCCGATGAGCTCACGATTTACGGCACGGAACGCATTCTCTCGAGCATTTTCGATGATGGAAATGACCTCGTCAAAGGCATTTTCGCTGTTAGGTACTAAGTGGTCGCTCATGTTCTTTCCTCCAATTGTGCCGACACTGTTGGCACTTTTCAAATTCTCGCAACGCGTTGCGAGTTCAGTTTGTTTCCTCGGTTTTGCTGATAACATCATTCTTTAAATTTTCCTGTATTTCCTACCATTCTTGTTTAATCGAAAGCAGGTACGAGTATGGGTTTTCTCGTAAAGCCTTCTTTTTGTCAACGCTATATGAAATAGCAGAGGAAATAACAGATACACCCGCCCCAGCGAAAATTGCTTGTTCAACCGGCATACCTAAAAGTGCCATCGGAACTGCCGTTGCGCCTGCTGACATCATTGATACTTTCAAAAAATTATCAGCGAGCCATTTGATACGAACTCCCTTAAGAGCAGCTTTTAAATCTTCAAACGCTGGGACGAACTCGTTGCGATACAAATCACCTATCTCGGTCTGTAGAACATCTATGGGCTTGTCCGCCGAAAAACCTTGAGTTAATTTGGCAAGCTGAGTTCTGAATCTACCCAATTCAGCATCGTGATGATCTTTAAAACTCACAACGTCGGAAAGTTCTGCGTCGGGGGAAATTGAAAGCCCCGAAATAATGAAATTCAACAATAGCCCCTGTTCGAATTGATGTTCCCGTGGACGCCTGTTACGGAAACGATCTTCCGGAACAATACCAGTTTGATTTCCAAATCGAACTGTATTTCCGATATCAAAGCACGGAATTTCATCGGTGACCATCCCTAATGAATGGTCTTCGCAAAGTTTATTTGCCAACGCAACCATATACATATAGGCAAACTCACTATCTAAGTGATAGACTCCCTCCGCATTAAAGCGATGTCCAAATTCATGTAGCTGCTCCCTCAACTCCCAAGATAGCTTATCGGCATATATGCGATTGCCGAGAATTTTCTTGAGATTTTCCTTTACGCCATACGACATTTTGCTCTCGTAAATACGGCTATATCCATTCTGCCTCGGGGTGCAAATTGCTTGGTAAAATTCTGGCGAAAACATTAACTCCAATATGTCATCTTCTATTGCCATCACAGACCTATTTTCAGGGTTCACAACTATTGGATGCAAAAACCCAATATCAGCAAGATATTGCGTATCATACCCCTGATAGGGTTCTCTTATTGACTCCGGCACGATCGTCGAAATAGAATCCCAGAAAAGAACCGCTGTTTTTAGCCAATTTGCATTTTGAATGTCGATGCTGGGATAGTAAAGCGCATTTGAAAACGCAGGTCTCATAATGGTAACTCCTTTCATGCACTCGCTTCTTCAAGCGAGCCTTTTATCAGTATCGGGCACAAGTCTTTAATCTGCGCCTTCAGTCGTTCGTTTATCTCACGGCGGGCAAGGTAGGCATCGTAAATATCAACAACCGCCTGTTGTACCGCTATATCGGGAATCGGGATTTTTACTTCCCGCATATCATCTATTCCAAAGGTCTCCCTTGCACTGCCCCACGAATGAAATCGAGTGTAACGGTCGAATTCGCCACGGCTGAAAAAGATTCTCAAATAGCTGGGTATCAGCTTATCCTTTTTGCGTTACTACTCAGCTAAGCGAAGGAAGGAGCCCGGGCAAAAACCGCGCGAACGGCAACAAGAGGGGAATATTTTGTTTAATTGCAGTTTTGATAACGCTCATTAAACCCGCAAAAGTCTTCGCGCCGTTTAAGCTTCTGAAACAACCCGACACCTTTGACTTGGTTTTGACCATACGTAAATCACGCTCGGAGAGATTGTTGTCGAACGGCACATCAAAATTATCCGCAAACAGAAGATGGTTGTCGCGGTATTTTTTCAATCGATTGAGAAGTTTTTGCTCCTCATCGCGGTAAAAATTGGATTTCGTGGTCTTCAAAACCGCAAATCCCGAAGCAACAATTTCGCCATACCGCTTTCGATACCGCTCCATGTCATCCAATTCAAATTCGGCTAATTCAAATGAAATGGCGGCTTCCTTTGACCGTTTTATCGCCAGCAAAAACCGAATCATTTCATCAGACCAGTTGTGGCGCGTGTTTTCCGAGTTTGCTCTCAAATATCTGATAAGATGTACGTTGCACTCGCCGTTGCCAGTGCCGTAGTTGTAATTCACTGTGTTGTGATCGTGAACCAATATGCCGACAAACTGCGGCAAAACGTTATCCTCTTCAATAGCCTTTTTCCCTTTTGTGGGATTCGCGGTGTACAGCACGCGCTTCTTATCGCTGTAATTCCGAAAAGACATACTGCACCCCTTGACCCTCGCGCCTGTTTCATCAACGCTCAATACGATATTATTCAGCAGTTTTGTTTTGATGGTTTCGAGGTAGCTTTGCGATTTTTCGTTAAACTCCGCCAAAAAATTGTAAACCGTGCCATCAGATAGCTCAAATGCGCCGTTTGTCCACGATTTTATCATCTCTACGATGCGGTTTGACGCCACCAGTCCTTGCCCGGCAAGGGTTGCTACAACAGACTTGATTTCGTTGCCGTATTGAACTTCGGGACGAAACTCTGCGGGAATACGCACACCTTCGTAAAAACGATGTTCTGTTGCAACAGCGTTTATTTGAAGATCAATCACGTATTTGGATATG
>JAITTD010000290.1 GCA_031287245.1 Bacteroidales bacterium | reverse complement strand
CTCAACACCGTAAACCCCAATCACACATTCAAACAGAAACTTGAAAGCCTTTTTGCCAAATATCCCAATGTGGACAGGGCTGCTATGGGCTTCCCCGCCGACTGGCAAAGCGAACCGCTGTGGCAAAAGTTTGAGGTTGTCAACACCGTCGATGACCTGCGGTGATGAAAATCCCGCCCATTCGGGCGAAAAGAGAATGTTTCGGGTTTCGAGCGACTTTCAACAAGAGCATGCCCCTTGTCAATGTCCATATATATTCAATTATGAATTATGATCCATTAGGGATGCAATATTGGGAGCCGTGGGTGCAACCCACGGAAACGGAAACGAATGGACAGGTTGTCGTCTTTGCAAGGTTTGCATAGCATTCAAACAACAATTTAGCTTTTTTTCCCTATTTTTGTCATTTTTTAAATTTTCTTGCGACTAATGTAGAAAAAGCAATTGAATGAACAAAATTGAGCAAATAACGTTAGAAGATGATTTTGTGAAGATGGTGCAACAATACGAGCGCGTCATTTATAAAGTATGCTCGTTTTATGTTTCCGACATTTTTTCGATGGAAGACCTTTATCAGGAAACTGTTCTCAATCTTTGGAAGGGTTATCCGAAATTCAGAAAAGAGTGTCTTTGTTCGACATGGATTTACAGAATTGCCCTGAATACCTGCATTTCGGGAATGCGCAGGGAAAACAAGCACCGCCAAAATGTGCCGCTTTCGACTGCGAATGAAATTGCTTTTGAGCCTGACAATATGGAAGATAAATTGAAAGAACTCTATCACTTGATTTATCAGTTGAAAAGATTGGAACGCGCTGTTATTTTGCTCTATTTGGAAGAAAAATCCTATCAGGAAATTGCGGACATTACAGGATTATCTGTGTGTAATGTTGCCACCAAACTGAAACGAATCAAAGAAAAATTAAAAATCATGTCAAACCAATAAAAATTAAAAATCATGGAATTAGAAGAATTAAAAAATGTATGGACTGCCTTGGACGAACGTTTGAACCGTCAGGAAGCGTTGAAAGACTTTGTGATTAAAGAAATGATTTATAGCAAGTCTAATCAATCGGTGCGCAAACTCTTCAATTTTGATTTGTTTAGCCTCATCGTAGTGTTGCTTGCGATACCGTTCCTCATTTTCCTGTTACAATCTCAGATATACATCCCGTTGAAGAGTTTTTTCCTCTATACGGTGTTGGTTATCTGCGCTTATGGCTTGATTGGTGGCGCGTTCAACCTCAATTGCCTGATGCGAATGAATTTCACCAAAAGCGTGGCGCATAATGCTTTGTACATTAACAAATATGAGAGATTGGTGCACAAAGAAAAAATCATTGCCGTGCCCATTATATTCATTTGCAGTTTTTTCGGCATCTGGAGCTATGCCATTATGCACGCCAGCGCGTGGTTGTGGGCATTTTTGATATGCAATCTTGTCAGCGCCATTGTTTTCACTTATTTTTCGTTCAAGAGAATTTACGATAAAAATATCCAATCCCTTCAGCAAAGTCTGGAAGAATTGAAGGAACTGGAAGAGGAATCTTAGCATCTGTCACCGTATGTAGCGCATCGCTACTACCGTATGTGGCTTAAAGTGCCGTCCCTGCGAAACTCGAAACTCGAAACTCGAAACCCGAAACTCGAATCACAGTTTCGACAGTTTCTTCACCTTATCGTATTCGCCAATCAGCCACAGGATGTCGCCTTCTTCCAGCGTCAAATCCAAATCCGGGTTTTGCATGGACAGGTTATTGCGCTCTATGCCTACCACCAGACAGCCGAATGTGTCGTGTATGCCCGATGTGCGAATGGTTTTGCCGAGCAAATGGGACTTGTCGTCAATTTGAATTTGCTCCATCTGCACTTCCCATGAGCGGGTTTCTTCGTAATTGGCGTATTTTTGGCGTTTTTCTTCCAATCGTTTTTGGAATAGATCCATTTGCCTGTCTGTGCCCAGCAGCACAATATGATCGTTGGGATAAATGCGTTCGCCGCCGTTTGGAATGTTAATCCGCCGGCTTCCCCGAACAATCGTGACCACATTGACGCCGAAATATTGTCTGAAGTTCAGTTCCTGCAAGGTTTTTCCAACAATGGAATAATGCGGCAGGATAGGAAACTCTGCTAAGTGCAAATCCCTTGCTAACACGTGATTCGCAAAGCCTTTGCTCACCACAGCGCGCGATTGTGCATGCATTTCCTTTTCGTTAAAATTCTTTTTAAACCGGCGTTCAATCATAATCGACTGTTTTTTCAACTGTTTGGAAGCGGCGAATACCATCAGGAAGATGATGGTCAGCGCGACCATAATGATGGCGTTGGTTTGAAAAAGATGCATCAACACGTACATGATTAAACCTCCACACAATACTGCCCTGAAAAGGATGGTGAAAATCAGCGGTCCTCGGTTAATTCGATTGCTTGCCCAAAGTTTTTCAAATTCCACCGAATGGTTTTTCTTCACCATAATCGCCCTCAGAAACGGTGACACTAAAATCAGGATGATTGCCGCCCAAACGATATTTCCATACGTTTGGGGAAGCCATTGCTGCACGACGGGCAATTTCTGCACGATGGGAACGCCCACAAAGAGCGCGAAATTGACGATGATGATGCAGATAAAGAAATAAATTCCCACAATTTTTGCCATGTCGGTCAACAGTTTTTTCCAAAGGCTGTCCTGGTTGACCGGTCGTGCGCCGGATGTATCTTTATTCAGAAATTTCTGCCATTTGCCGGGTATTTTTTTTGCCAAAAATGCGTTCACCGGATCGGCAAGTTTCATCATGTAGGGTGTGGTGAAAATGGTGATAATCGAAGCGGAGATGATGATTTGGTACAGCGAATTGTCAATGACTCCCAAACTCAACCCCAAGGCGCCGATGATGTACGAAAATTCGCCGATTTGTGTTAGCGAAAAGCCGGCAGACACAGCCGTTTTGAGGTTTTGCCCTGAAAGAAGAATGCCGCCCGTGGCAAAAATCATCTGTCCGAATATCACAACAAGGCTGATGATCAGAATGGGAACGATAAATTCGCCCAAACTCGAAATTTGCACCATCATGCCCACCGACACGAAAAAGACCAAGCCGAAAAAATCTTTAATGGGTAAAATGAGATGCTCAATTTTTTCAGAATCAATTGTTTCAGAAAGGATAGACCCCATGATAAATGCGCCCAGCGCGGCTGAAAATCCGGCATAGGTTGCCAGAAACACCATGCCGGTGCAAAAGGCGAGCGAAACCACCAAAATCGTTTCGTCGTTCAGAAAACGCTTCATTCTGCGTAGAAATGTGGGGATCAGGTAGGTGCCAAAAACAAACCAGAAGAGCAAAAACGCGATCAATTTGAACAGGCTGTACAACAAATCCATGCCCTCAAAATTTTTGCTGACGGCAACGGTGGAAAGCAGCACCATCAGCAGCACGGCGACCAAATCTTCAATGATGAGGATGCCCAGCACGATGCCTGCGAAATTTTTGCTGGTCAGTTTCAAGTCGCCAAACACTTTGATGATAATCATGGTGGACGACATACAGAGCATGGCGCCCAAAAACAGGCTCTTCATCGGCGACCAGCCAAAGCATATCCCGGTGATGTAGCCCAAGCCAATCATAGAAATCACGATAAACAGCGTTGCCACAAAAGCCGTAGAGCCGACCTTCATCAGTTTTTTGAAACTGAATTCCAAGCCCAACCCGAACAAGAGAAAAATAATCCCGATTTCAGCCCAGGTACTAATGTTCTCGTACTCCGGGTCATCGCGCGGAATAATGAACGAGATGACTACACCAGCCACGATGTACGCCAACACGACCGGTTGTTTCAACCATTTGAACAACAATGAAAAAGCCCCAGCTACTGTAAGAATAATAGCCAAATCAATAATTAAAGGTGGTAACTCAGACATACGCTTGAAATTTGCGCCAAAGGTACATAAATAAATGATGGTTGCAAACCGGTTGTTAAAAAATCAGGACCGGCAATGGTGCTATTTTTTCACCATCCAAATTTCAGGGTCTAATTTGTTGGTTTCCTGCCACATTTCGAAATGAAGGATGGCTGTTTTTGAGCCTTTTTCGGTGTACACCCGTCCTATGGGTTCTTTGGATTTCACTTTGTCGCCTTGTTTGACTGTTATATCCACTAAATTCATGTAAACGGTAATGAAATTGCCATGTTTGATAAAGATGACAAGGTTTTCGCCCTGAATGCGCATCACTCGCGAAACCACTCCGCCGAAAACCGAGCGAACTTCGGCGCCGGCTACGGTAGTGATGTCAATGCCGTTGTTGTTGATCTTGATGTCTTTGTACAAAGGATGTGGGTTGGAACCGAAAAAGCCTGTAATAATGCCCCTTTCGGTAGGCCAGGGCAGCAAGCCCCTGTGGTCTTGGAAATTGTTGGATACCAAACGCTCTTCGGGCGTCAGTTTATCGTACAGTGTTTTGGATGTTCCCTTGCTTTTTTTGACTTCTTCGGCAATCAGTTTCTTGATTTCATTGTCTAATTTATTCGCTTGCCGCTGTTTGTCAGCCGCTTGTTTCCGCAACTGTTTCTCCTGCGACTTCAATCGTTGCGTTTCTTTGTCCTGTTCCTCCTGCACCACTTTCAACTTTTCGGTTTCTTTTTTCTGTGTGGTCAGCAGTTTCTCTTTTTCCGCTTTTTGTTTGGCTAATTTTTTCACTACCTCGTTGAGTTCTTGCTGGTTTTTGGTTATTTCCTTCACCTGCTTATCCCTAAATTGGCTGTATTGCTGAAAATAATTCATCCGGCGATAGGCTTCGTTGAAATCTTTTGCTGAAATCACATAGATTAATTTATTGTATTTTCCCCTGTTTTTATAGGCATGGAACACCATCTGTGCATATTCCGTTTTCAATTTATCCACTTCATTGCTCATTTTCTTGATTTGAAGTTGGGTTTCGCTGATTTGCCGTTCGGCATATTTTATTTCCTTGTCGATATTCTCGATGAGTTGCTTGTAGTGGTTGATCTGGCTGCCCAGCAACATGAACTTTTCGAGCGATTCTTTTTCGCCCTGCTGCGTTTCTTTCAGGAAACCGGTGATTTCCGCTATTTCCTTCAAGGTTTGCCTGTGTTGCGTTTCCAAACTTTGGCGCGATTGCGCATTTACGTTTAGCAGGACACACAGCAGAAACCAGCAAAAACAAATCCGCGAAATGCCAATTTTGTGAAAACGTCTATATGTTATCGTATCTTCCAATGTTCGCAGGGTCAATTTCTTTCAATATTTTCACCACTCTGCCTTTTTCTTCTGCGGGAGAATTGCCGAAAATTTCCATAAACTCATTAGACTTGGCGTCGAACGTGATTTGCAGCAGCAGCATATAGGGATCGGGCTTGCGGCGATACACATCCTGCAACAGTTTCATATAGTCTGCAAGGTCCCTGCGAACGTCGTTGGGCTTACTGCTCATTTTATCCAACCCCTGCCTGTGATATTTGTAAATGAACTCGCGAACGCCGCGGTAACGGTCGTCGAGGAAATTCTGCGCTATCCAGTAGCGATTTTTGTTGCTGTTGGAACCTTCGCTTGCTCTCCATCCCTTCTCGCCCGATTGCTGGGCGTTGGTGACAACGGTTTCTGCTTTCCTGAAATAAGGCGTCCCGCCGTTGAGCGAAAAACTGTCGTAGTCCATTCCCAAGATGATATACACATAAAAGGCAACGATGGAAGTCAGATTGGAACTATACGCCGTTTCGCTAAACTCCAAAGGTTCGCCTTCCACGTAGGTAAATTTCAGGTTGTCGTCTTTGAAATTGAACACCGTGGTACTGTAAGCCGAATTAAACACCGGACGCCGCGACTGAATCTGGATAGAACCGGAAAAAGTGCTGCCCACAAGGCTGGTGATGTTGAGCATCATATTGCATTCAATCCGTTCCTCGGTGGCGAAACTGTTGTTCGTCCAGGCGCGGGAATTGACAAATTCAAACAAGGCGGTCTGCAAAGCTTCGGTCACGCTCTTGTTGGAACCTTGAATCTGGGTGCTCACTAATTGCACATTGCAGCGCAATTCCTGTGCCTTTGCCGGAAAAAGAACGATGCCGACAAAAAATATCAAACCGTAAATATGCAGACTTATCTTCATGTATGGAAAATTTGTTCTATATAATAATACGCCAAAACTACACATTTATTTTATACTGTACAATAAAATCGTACCTTTGCAGTGAAATTTTTTAAAAGTATGACCGCAATCATCCTTATTCATTGTGCCGACCAATCGGGTATTGTCGCCAAGGTGACAGAGTTTATCCACAGTAACAAGGGCAATATTTTGTCGCTTGAACAGCATGTTGACCGCAACGCCGGTCAATTTTTCATGCGGCTGAAATGGGATCTTGACAAATTTATGATACCGAAGGAAAAAATCAGCGAGTATTTCCAAACGTTGATTGCCACACCCTGCGGAATGACTTTCGACCTGTATTTTTCGGGACAAAAGCCGCAAATGGCAGTGTTCGTTTCGCGAATGTCGCATTGTCTCTACGACATACTATCGCGTTGGGAATCGGGTGACTGGCTGGTGGATATTCCTCTCATCATCAGCAATCACACAGATATGCAGCCCATTGCTGAACGTTTTGGCATCCCTTACCACTGTTTTCCGGTAACGAAAGACAACAAAGCCGAGCAGGAAGCAAGCCAACTGGCGCTTCTGAAAAAGAACGGCATAGATTTGGTAGTAATGGCGCGGTATATGCAGGTATTGAGTGATGATTTCCTGCGGCATTATCCCAATCAGGTGATTAACATTCATCATTCTTTCCTTCCGGCATTTGCGGGCGCTAAGCCCTATCACGCCGCCTGCGAACGGGGCGTGAAAATTATCGGTGCCACCTGCCACTACGCCACTGCCGAATTGGACGCAGGTCCCATCATCGAACAGGATGTTATCCGCGTGAGCCACAAGGATTCCCTGGAAACCTTCATTCGCAAGGGAAAAGATTTGGAAAAAATTGTCCTTTCGCGCGGCATCTTCCACCATATCCAACGCAAACTTTTAGTGTACAACAATCGAACGGTGGTGTTCGGGTAAG
>JAITTD010000273.1 GCA_031287245.1 Bacteroidales bacterium | reverse complement strand
ATAGAACAAAGAACAAAGACAAATAGAACAAAGATCAAAGAATCGACTCATATCAGGAGTCGTCCGTAATAGAAGTAGCAATACGAACGAGTGTAATTATTAAAACAGAATAGCTATGGCATTAGAAAGCAGAAACAAATTGTGCAGCACCGCCGATTGTTACAACCATTCGGAAGAATACAACCGACTGTTTGTCGAAAGTATGAAGGAGATTACCGCCTTTCACAAAGAGAACAATGCATTTTATGCACAGTGGTTGGAAAAAGAATATTTCAACATCGCGTCGTTGAAAACGGTGGACGACTGCGCCCATATCCCTTTCGTGTACGCTGATTTTTTCAAGACACACGTTGTGAAAAGTGTCCCTGACAATCAAATTGTGGAGCATTTCACCTCCTCGGGCACAACAGGACAAATGAGCCAGATGTTTTTTGACGAACGTTCGATTGGTGACGCCGTCCGCATGGTCGATTTCGAGATAGCCGCGCGGGGATTTGTTACGCCCGACCAGCCGTCGAACTACATCCTGTATTCCTACGATATTCCTGAAGATTCCAAGTTGGGGACGGCAAATACGGACAAGCGCCTCACCAAATACAGTCCCGTCAACGAGATAGAATATGCCCTCAAACAAGACGGTTTCGGCGGGTACGAATTTGATATCTTTGGTGTGATGGAGGCTTTCAAGCGTTATGCCAAACAGGACTTGCCGGTGCGCATACTGGGATTTCCCTCGTTTTTCTATTTTACACTCGAACGCATGAAACGGCTGGGTCTGAAACCGCTGAAGCTGAATCCAAAATCGCTCGCCCTTTTCGGCGGCGGATGGAAAGGCTATGCCGGCAAACAAATTTCGAAAGCCGAACTGTATGCGCTGGGCGAAGAGATACTGGGCATTCCGGAAGAACGTTTTTGCGACGGCTATGGCTCTGTGGAACACTGTATCCCGTATATGGAATGTACTAAACATCATTTTCACGTACCCACCTGGTCGCGCGTTTTCATCCATGATATGAAAACCCTGGAAGTGTTGCCCTGCGGCAAACCGGGATTTATTCATTTCGTGTCGCCATACATTACCTCTGCTCCGGCACACAGCGTGCTCATGGGCGATATGGCAGTGCTGCATCCGGCATCAGAATGTGGTTGCGGCACCAACACACCGTGGTTTGAAATACTGGGACGTGCGGGAACATCCAAAAACAAGAGTTGCGCCATTGCAGCCTCCGAATTATTAAAACGCTAAAATCATGAAAAAGATACATTTATATAACGGAAAATTGGCGGACAGCTTTGACCTGGACGCTATCGAACAATCGGTATTGAACACTATCGGGAAGACTTTGCCGACCGAACTTCTGCTCCATGCAGCAGAAAATCTTTACCTCAAACTGAAAACCGGCGACGCCGAATTGGAGCATGTGCTCACCGACAGTGGTTTGGATGCCGGCACAGCCCGTGAAACTGTTACAGGACTGGCAGAAGTTTTCAGCAAATCCTACATTCAAGACAAAATCGTGCACGAATTGGGACGCATCGACCCCTTTGTGCTGCGCCGCTTCAACATGGAAGACAATATTTTGGAGGGCTACAAACCGCTGGGTGTGCTGTGCCACGTGGCAGCAGGAAATGCACCCGGATTGGGCGCCCTGAGCGTGTTGGAAGGCTTGATGACCGGCAATATCAATATTGTCAAACTGAGCAGCAAGGAAAACGGGTTTTCTGCCATTCTCCTGCAAAAACTGGTGCAGGAAGACGCGACCGGAACGCTGGCACAGTTCGTCTATGCGCTCGACATCTCGTCTGCCGACAAAAACACTTTGAGCCGTGTGTTCGATTTTGTTTCCGGCATCGTGGCTTGGGGAGGCACGGACGCCATCGACAGTATTACCAAAATGACCCAAACACCCGTCGTGGCTTGGGGACATCATATCAGTTTCGGCTATATTACGCGCAAAGGTTTGACGGACAAGAACTTACTGGGAATAGCAAAAGATATTTGCGACGGCGACCAGCAAGCCTGTTCCAGTCCGCAATGCCTTTATTACGAAGGTACTTATGAAGAATTGCACGACGTGGCGGAACGCCTGAAAAAAGCGTTAGCCGCTGTTTCGCCTCAATTTCCGCCTGTGCCGAAAAATATTCACGAGGAGGCGCAGATTACCTCTTCCAATTTGATGCGTGAATTAAACAGTTGTGTGGGCGAAGAAGAATTGGTGGAAGCCGACGACCACTCGTTCCGCATTTATGTCAATCGCCAGTCGGGTCTGGAGCCTTCACCGCTTTTCCGCACCATCTGGTTGAAGCCTATGAAGCGGACAGAGATTGTGCGTTACCTGCAACCGATGAGCCGTTACTTGCAGACGGTGTCGCTGGGATGTGTCCTCGACGAGATATACGAACTGTCCGAACTGTTTGCAACCTGCGGCGTGACACGCATTGTGGAATGTGGCAGCGTGTCGTTCTCCTATCCGGGCGAACCGCACGATGGCGTGTTTGCTCTCCAACGCTATTGCCGTCGCGTGTCGCTGACCTCGTCGGCAGTCGATAAAATCGCCTCTTTCGATCATCTGAAAGACTATCATCCGGTCATCGCTCCGGCGCCAATCGCCGACAAGGACGATTTTATGCGTATGCCGGCATCTGCAGAAAAAAGTAAACTCTTCGTCAAAAGCGGCGGGTCAAGCGGGAAAACCATACTTTCGTCCTATTCCTATCGCGACTATCATTTCGAAATGGCAGCCGTTGCCGAAACGCTGATTGCCGTAGGCATTGAGCCGAAAACGGACAAAATAATGAACCTGTTTTTTGAAGGACACCTCTACGGCGGATTCATCAGTTACAACGCAATTCTCGAATTTGCCAACGCAAAAAACTATCCGATGGGTGGGCACGCCGAGCCTGACGAAATGGCGGAAAAGATTGTCGAATTGGGCATAAATGTGTTGTTAGGTATGCCCACGTCGCTGTTGCAGTTGTTCCGCGAGCAGGAGCAAGTGTTGAAAAAATACGGAGGCATCAAAAAAATATACTACGGCGGCGAATTTATGTCGGCAGCCGACAAGACGATGTTGAAAGAAAAATTCGGCGTCGAAACTGTGGCATCGCTCACCTACGGAAGTAATGATGTGGGACCTATCGGCTATGCCTGCGAGCATTGCACGGGCGGCGTACATCATCTGCTGACCGGCATTATGGACATGGAAATTGTGCAACCGGACAAAGATGCGCCGGTTGAACACGGAGAAACAGGACGCATTATCCTCTCGCCAAAATTTCGTGAAGGTCATGGCATCATGCGCTACGAAATCGGCGACTTGGGGCGTTGGGTAGATGGCGACTGCGCCTGTGGGCGGAAAAATCCCCGCTTTGAGTTGATGGGTCGCTACGGCGATATTGTGCGCGTCGGCAGTTCGTTCTACAACTACATGAAACTGGCGCAAATCATCCAGGAGCATCTGGAACCCACGCAACTGCAATTGGTCATTGGCAAGGAAGACATCGAAGTCGTGACTTTCCGTGTCGGTCATCACGTCAATTTCACGGAACAGCAGTTGATAGAAACGTTGGCAGCGCATGAGTTTTCAATCAACGAAGCCGTCACGGCAAATTATCTGAAAATAAAGATAGAGAAAATGAACGAAAACGACATGGAATATACTGCCGCTAACAAGTTGAAACATATTGTGGATCGACGGCTTATATTATGAAACCCTCATGATTTTTCAATCACCAAAGGATATGAAAATCCGATGAGGGTTCCATACGACAACTTTATAAAAATTATTTTCGTATGAAAAATATTTGAAATGCTCCCATTAAAATTAACACTGAACAACAGCAACCGCAGTATCCTTCCGGCATTGAGCTTCGTGGAAGCCTTCTGTCGCGAGAAAGGATTTTCGGAAAAAGAAAACAACCAACTCCAATTGGCGTTGGAAGAGGTGCTTTCCAATGTGGTGCGCTATGCGTTCGACAGCAAACAGGGCGAAGCGGAATTTGACTTGACAGTCAACGAGTCTGCCTCGTTTGTCGAAATCAAAATCAGGGAAATGGGCATCCCCTTTACCTTGGACACTGCGCCTAAGTATGACCCGCAAAGTGTGCAAACCGTAGATGATGCTGTCCATCAGAAAGGATTGGGCACTTTCCTGATTTCTAAAATGGTGGATAAGCTCAGTTTTAGCTATCTGGGTGCCGAAGGAAAAGAAATCACGCTAACAAAATATCTGAGCAATCCGAAGGAAGTAACCGAACACGAATATTGCCCCGTGCAATCCGTTCGGTATGCGGAACAAGACATCACCCTGCACGATTTCCGCGACGAGGAAGCGCTTAACGTGGCGCGTTGCCTTTACACAGCCTACGGATACACCTATCTGAAAAACTCCCTTTATAATCCGGACTATCTTCGGGAGGTTGCCGCACGCGACGATTACATCATCACCACAGCGGCTACGCTCGACGGAATCATTGCCGGCGTTGCCATCGGAAATGAAGATTCGATGATGCCGGGGATAATGGAAATGGGCTCACTGGTCGTGTCGCCGGCATTCCGGGGGATGCACTTGTCCGACAAAATCTGGAGTTACCTGCTCAAAAAGATAGCCGACAAAGGAAAACGGGGTGTTTTTGCCGAATGTGTAACGCTGCACACCGCCAGTCAGCGGGTTAGCGACCAGTTGGGGATGTATCCCTGTTGCGTGTTGCTGAATTACATCCCGCAGAACGTGAATTTCAAGAATTTCGACCGGCAAAAAGCAGAGCGGCAAACGTTCATTGTGCATTACAAGTCTTTGACAAATACGGTGAGCGAAATCTATTTGCCCGCCGCTTATGCCGACCGCATCCGGCGCATTTATGCCCGTATCGGGGTACAAATGAAAGAATTGAAGCCCGCCGAATACAGTTTGCCTGCGTCCTGTCGGCAAACCACTCACCGCAACGATACGTTCGGACTTTGTTTTATTGCGGTACGTCAAATTGGGGATGGATTGGGCGATTATCTGCAAAAAATCAAGCTGGTTTCCGAATTTAATGCGGTGAAAACTTGGAACCTCTATTTGCGCTTGGGCGACCCGGGGCTGGAATATGCCATCCGCGAAGGAGAAGCAGCGGGTTATTTATTCACCGGAATTATACCCGGAATAGAAACGGGCGATTTATTGGTAATGCAATACGTGGGCAATGTTGACCCTTACTTTGAAGAAATCAAATTGACCGACCCTGCGAAAGATAAATGGATGATAGACGCTATAAAAATGGATTATGACAAACGAAAATAGTCTGATTGGGATTCCCGATTTCCGCAAATTATACACCGCCCGTTTTATTTCAACGGTGGGCGCGAAATTTTTTGCCCTTGCCATTTCCTGGTGGGTGCTCGACTCGGGATTTGAGAATGCCAGTTCGTTGTTGGGGATTATTATGGCAGCCACAGCGCTCGGCACGTTTGGTTGCGCCCCGTTTATGGGCACGTTTGCCGACAAATACAGTAAGAAAAAAACGATGCTGGTGGCATTGATTGGCGAAGCCGTCGTTGTCGGAATTGTCATACTTATCTTCCCTGTATTCAATCATTTGCCCCTGTTGTTTGCCGTGTTTGCGGTGCTGATTTATGCTTTCGAGCCGCTGTTTGAGACCTCTTTGCAAAGCAGCCTCAATGTGGTGGTGAAACCGTCCTTAGTTCCTAATGCGGTGTCGGCTATCAGCGGCATCACGTCTTTTTCGCAAGCCTTGGGAGCAGCGTGTGCCGGGGTTGCCATCACTGCGCTGGGTGTGTTGGGCGCGTTTTCGCTCGACTGTGCCTGCTATTTAATATCCGCCTGGTTGATTGCCCGGTTAGTTACTAAAATTCCGGTCAAATCAAACGAGGCAACGAATGAAGCAAACGCTCCCAAAGCCTCCTACTGGAAAGACCTTGCCGAGGGATTTCTGTATGTTTACAAAGATAAAGCGCTGCTGTGGTTGCTGGTGTTTTTTGCCGTCGTCAACCTGTTCGTGTCGCCCATCGTGCTGGCATTGCCTATCATTGCAAAAACAGTATTCGACGGAACAGCCTTGCTGATGTCGGGCTACGAAGTGTCGCTGGCTATCGGCATCGTCGCAATCACAACCGTGCTGGGACGCGTTTCCCGTAAGTTTAATCGCTACACCGGCGGGTTTTGGGCTATTTTGCTCTGTGGCATATCGCTTGTCGGACTGTCGTTTTGCCGGCACGAATACCTGACGTTCGGGTTTGTTTTTCTATTCGGCGTGGGACTTGGCTTAGTGAACGTGTCGATGATGACGATTTTCCAAATGTACGTCCCTGTTTACATTCAGGGACGATTTTTCTCTATCGTCAATACAATTGCCGGCGCGGTCATCCCGTTGAGTTATGCCTTTGTCGGCTTTCTCAGCGACCAAATCGGAGTGATGCCGCTGATGGCTGTCAATGGTTGTGTGCTGGCGGTTTCATCAGTGGTTATGTTGTTGATTCCCAAGATAAAAGGAGAGTATATATTATGATTAACCGGTTAGTATTCTTCATCATCGCCGTAGCAGTGGCTGTTTTTGTGGCGGCATTCACGCTGTTTTTTGTGTCGGCGAAAAATACGGTTGTGAAGGGAGCGTACAGATTGGCTGAAAACAGTTTGCGCTATTCGTATGAATTTGTGGAAAACAATTTATCGGAAATTGAAGACGAGATAACGGTTGTAAAACAATGGATACTGGAAGATTTTGACAACGATAAACGGATAGTTGAGGCACTGTCCCGGATGATGGAGATAAATAAATTACTTGTCGGTATGAGCGTTGCTTATGATAATCCTGTTAAAATGATCTACCTCAGTCGGGATTCGACGAACCGGCTGTCCGTAAAATATCTTCAGGATAAGGCGTCTTACAATTATTTTGAGATGGACTGGTATAAACATTCGATGCAAACCGGATTGAAATCGTGGAGTGAGCCTTATTTTGATGCCGGTGCCGGAAATGCTTTGATGGTTACCTGTACGGATGTCCTGTATGATAAAAAAGGTACTAAAACAGGTGTGGTAACGGCGGATGTAACAATGGCAGATTTCAGTCGCTTACTGGGTCGGGATATACCTTATCCATCGGCTGTATCTATGATGATCAGCAAAGGCGGACGGTTTATTGCCCACAGTGATTCAAGCCTGTTGGGACATTCGGCAAGTGATGTTTTGGCTGCCGACCATTCGGACAAACTGAAACTGTGCATTCCTGTGCCTGCGATGGATTGGCAAATGGTACTGCTGATTGACAAAGATGAAGTGCTTGCCGATTTTCACAAAATGACAATCACGCTGGCGATTATATTTCTCCTGAGCATTGCGGCTGCCATTGTTTTGATGCGCTGGACTGTCAAGCATATAACACGTCCGCTCGTGAGTGCGGAAGCGGAACTCAAGATTGCCACGAAGATACAGATGAGCCTGTTGCCTAAGGTTTTTCCGCCATTCCCCTCGCGCGAGGATGTGGATGTTTTCGCTTATATCAAGCCGGCGAAGGCGGTGGGCGGCGACCTCTACCATTTTCTCATCAAAGACAATAAACTCTACTTTCTCATCGGCGACGTGTCGGGCAAAGGGATACCTGCCGCCTTGTTTATGGCGATTACAAAAAGCACATTCGATGCGCTGGTCAATTATTTCAGTGACCCTGCCGAGATACTTCGCGCCATCAATGCCCTGTTGACCGAACACGAATCGGGCAATATGTTTGTTACCCTCTTTGTTGCCGCGCTGGATTTGCAAACCGGCGAAATGCAGTATTGCAATGCCGGTCATAACCCGCCCGTGCTCCTTTCCTGCGGGAATAAACCGGCTTTTATGCACATCAATGCCAATATTCCGGCAGGCGTGATGAACGATTATCCCTACAAAACGGAAAAATTGCAACTTGAGAATCATACCACTTTGCTGCTCTATACGGACGGACTGACGGAGGCGGAAAACAGCAAAAAAGAACTGTTTGGCAACCGGCGGCTGCTTGATACTCTGGCGGATACAAGCCCCAACGATCCTCCCGTAAAAATTGCCAAACGGGTAGAACGTGCCGTACAAACGTATGTGAACGGTGCCGAACAAAACGACGACATCGCCCTGTTGGCAGTAAACTATTCGTTCCCGCACGAACTGATATTACCCAACAAAACATCCGAAATAGCACACATCAACACTTTTTTGGAAACGATAGGACGCGAGTTGCAACTGCCCCCCGCCCTGACGATGAAACTCAATCTGGCGTTGGAAGAAGTCGTAGCGAATATCGTTCAGTATGCCTACGGCGGCGAAACAGACCGGCAGATAGTGATTCGCGTAACCTAGATGGCAAACGAACTTTCATTCACAGTTGAAGACACCGGCATCGCATTCGACCCCACGGCAACGCCCCCTGCCGACACCTCGCTCCCTTTGGAGCAACGACCGACAGGAGGACTGGGGATACATCTCGTCCGCCAAATTATGGACGAAGTGAACTACTGCAGAACAGGAGAAACGAATCAATTACAATTAAAAAAGAAATTATGGAAATAACAATTACAAAAAACAGCGAACAAGTGGTGATCAATCTTTCGGGAAGGCTCGACACTACTAACTCCAATGTGTTTGACAAAAAAATCGCCGACCTCATCCTCTCGCCACCCGCAGATATGGTTGTGGATTGCAGCGAACTGACCTACATCAGCAGTTCGGGCTTGCGCCTGTTTTTGTCGCTGCAAAAAAGCGCGAATGAAGCAAAAACAACACTCGCCTTCCGCCGCATCAACGCGGATATAAAAGAAATTTTGGATATGACGGGGTTCACACAAATACTTTCTATCGAAAATGTTGAGTTACCAAATATAGAATAATTAAAAAACATTATATAAGATGAAATTATACAATTTAGATTATCTCCTGCAATATGCACGGCAACATTCTCCCTATTACAGGGAGTTGTGTAAAAACCTGCCCGAAAAGCCGGTTACAGTAGAGCAAATGCCCGTCATTCGGCAAGTTGAATTTTGGGAAGCCAACACCTCCGGTGCCGACAATCGGGTGCTGACCGAGCCGTTCAAAGACGGTATCGCTTTCAAAAGCGGCGGCACGACCAGCGCTCCGAAGTTTTCGGTTTTCTCGAAAGATGAATACGCAACGTTTTGTGAACTCACCGGACAGGCAATGATGTATAACGGTGTGAAAGCGGGCGACCGTTTCGCCAATCTTTTTTACGGCGGGCAAATGTATGCCAGTTTTCTCTACGTACATTCCTGGATACAGGCGTGCCCCATCAGCCTGATTGAATATCCGGTTATGGGCAGCACCCCGCTTCCCGATATTATTCATATCATTGAGCAACACCGAACCAATGTGCTGGCGGGCGTGCCGACAACGATTGTGTCTATCTGCCAATATGCGCAGGAGCACCATATCGACCTGTCTTTTGTCGAACGCATCTATTTCGGCGGTGAAACGTTTTTCCCCGACCAGCGGCAATTTGTACAGTCGGTTTGTCGGGGAGTCAGTATCCGCTCTTCCTGCTACTCGTTAGTGGATGGCGGAATAGTGGGCTTTTGCGACGACAGTTGCAATTTCAATGAACACCGCGCGTTTGATTATGCCGTAGTCCTTGAAATAATAGACGAAGAAACAGGCGAAGTGATACACGAAACGGGACGCGAAGGCAATTTGGTCGTTACCTCACTGTATCGCACCCTGCAACCTATGATCCGGTACCCGTTGGGCGACCGAGGCGTGTGGACGGAACCGCAAGGCACAAGCAACCGCAAATTCAAACTCCTCGGACGCGCCGAAGAAGGGGCGCGCATTGGACCTATCTCTCTGTATTACGAGGATATACGGGGCATCTTCGTGCCGGTAGAAGGGGTCGATATACTCAATTACCAATTGGTGATAACCCACACCGAAGGCAAAGACAAATTGACAGTACGCGTAGCGACCGATAATGCTGCCGGGGCACAGGAACACGCAGCGGATTATTTGGCTGCTCTCTACGAAGAACGTCCAATGATACTGTCGGAAGCGAAAATCGGACACATTCACATTCCCGAATTGGTGTTTGGCGACACGACTATCCTGGATAGTAACCCGCGCACCGGCAAAACCAAACGCATCATTGACGAGCGAATCGGGAGCAAAGAATAGGACAAGAGGCTGTCTCGAAAGTCCGGATTCGTCATTGCGAGCCGTAGGCGAAGCAATCCAGAACATTGATTATTACTGGATGGCGCCCGGGCTTCGCCCTCGCAATGACGTGCAAAAGAGGCTTTTGAGACAGCCTCATTTAT
>JAITTD010000167.1 GCA_031287245.1 Bacteroidales bacterium | reverse complement strand
CCGTATAAGGGTCGGCATCACACCCGTATAAGGGTCGACACCACACCCGTATAAGGGTCGGCACCACACCCGTATAAGGGTCGGCACCACACCCGTATAAGGGTCGACACCACACCCGTATAAGGGTCGGCACCACACCCGTATAAGGGGTGTCAAAACGTAGAGACGGTGCGCGCACCGTCTCTACATGGGCGAACACGACAACGCCCTGTAAATGGAAGGAACGGTGTCAAAACGTATAATGATTAATGATAAATGGTTATAGATATAGATAGTTATAAAATAGTAAATTAATATCAACATGAAAAAAGTTTTCAAAATATTCGGATTGGTAATAGTAGGCGTTATTATCACAGGCACATTTTTTATGCTGTGGAAAAAGTCGCAGCCTAAGATGGTGGAATACGACATCCTGAGTGTGGAAAAAAGGACCATTGAGAATGTATCGGTGGCAACAGGCAAGGTAGAGCCTCGTGACGAAGTGCTGATTAAACCTCAGATTTCGGGCATCATATCCGAATTGCGCAAGGAAGCAGGTCAATTCGTGAAGGCAGGCGAGGTGATTGCCGTGGTGAAGGTGATTCCCGAAATGGCATCGGTCAATTCCGCCGAATCGCGTGTGAAGATTGCCGAAATCAACTTCAAGCAGATAGAAACAGAGTATAACCGGCAGAAAACGCTCTTCGACAAAGGCGTCATTGCAAGTACGGACATTGAAAAAGCCCGTGCCGACTACGACAAAGCCAACGAGGAATTGGAGAACGCCAAAAGCAACCTCGACATCATCCGCGATGGCATATCGCGGCGGATGGAGCAACAGAGCAACACGCAAATCCGATCCACCATCACCGGAATGATTTTGGACATCCCCGTGAAGGTAGGCAACTCCGTTATCCAGTCCAACACCTTCAACGACGGCACCACCATTGCCTCCGTAGCCAATATGAATGACATGATTTTCGTGGGGAAAGTGGATGAAACAGAGGTGGGGCGCGTACACGCCGGAATGTCCATCAAACTGACCATCGGCGCCATCAATGAACTCAAATTCGATGCCCATCTCGAATACATCGCACCCAAAGGCGTGGAAGAGAACGGCGCTATCCTGTTCGAGATAAAGGCAGCCGCCAAAATCCCCGACACGGTGGTGGTAAGGGCGGGTTACAGCGCCAATGCCGAAATTGTGCTGGCACGGGCTGACAGCGTGCTCACCGTGCCCGAAAGCGCCCTCACATTCAGCGGCGACACTACTTTTGTGCAGGTGCTCACCGACAGCATCGCCATTCCGAAGGTGTTTGACAAAAAAACCGTCAAAACAGGACTGTCTGACGGTATCAATGTGGAAATCAAGGAGGGCTTGCTGTTTGGAACAAAAATTCGCGGCAACGAAAAAATACCAACAAAGAAATAGTGAGACAATAGTGATACAATGGTGATACGGTTGTTATACATAGTGATACGGTTGTTTGCCCTGCGGCGATTGAAATTTTCAACCCTTGTTGTTTGCCTTTTCATCTTGACAATATGGGGATGCAAAAGTTTACCCAAAAGCAAGCCACATACAGCCTTGCCTGAAAAAGTTGCGCCATCCGGCGTAACCGTTCCGATGGATGATGACTGCGGCACACCTGTATTGCCGGATGAAATATACTCCATTGTTGAAGATCCACCGCTTTTCAACGGAGGAGATCCCTCAGAAACTTTTTCAAAATGGATCCATCTTAATCTAGAATGGGACCCGCTGATGGATGGTATTGCCGGAAGAGTAGTGGTGGCTTTTGTGGTTACTGAAAAAGGCTGTGTGACGGATGTACAAGTAATTCGAGGCATGTATCCGATAGTAGATGCCGAAGCAGTACGGGTGATTTCATCATCGCCAAGATGGACGCCTGCAAAAAATAGAGGCAAAAATGTAAAAATAAAATATGTCATTCCGGTTAAATTTGACATTCAATAAAAAATAAAAAAATGAAAATCATGAAATCGTTTCTTTCGTTGATACTTTTATCGGCAATCACACTCGGCGCCGATGCTCAGAAAAGTTGGACGCTGGGCGAGTGCATCACCTACGCCGTCAGTAATAATATCAGTATCAAGCAACAGGAGTTGGTTATTGAGAACTCCGAACTGGAATTGAGCACCAGCCGCAACAGTTGGCTGCCCAATCTCAACGCCGGCGCCGGTCAGAACTTCAATTTCGGTCGGTCGCCTTCCATGGCTACCGGCATTTACGAGCAAAACAAGTCATCGAGCACAAGTTTTTCGGTGTCGTCGTCCATGCCCGTTTTTTCAGGAATGCGCATCACCAACGAGATCAAGAGCAACGAACTGAACCTGAAAGCCGCCACCGAGGGACTGAAAAAAGCCAAAGAAGACGTTTCGCTGAACATTGCCCTCTATTATTTGGAAGCCTTGTTTAAAAAGGAAATATTGAAGGTGACCAATGAACAGTACGCGCTGACCGCCAAACAGACCGAACGCACTGAGGCTATGGTGGAATCAGGCAGCGTTCCCCGCTCTCAACTGTTCGACATCAAGGCGCAACTTGCCAAAGACCGGTTGAGCGTCACCAATGCCGAAAACGACCTGGCGCTGTCGCTGCTCAATCTGGCACAACTGCTCAATTTGGAGAATGTGGACAATTTCGACATCGTAGAGCCTGAATTGCAAGAGAATATCCGGTTCGAGTTGCTTCAATCGCCCGCACAGATTTACGAAACGGCAGTCAGCACGCGCCCCCGGGTGAAAGAAGCGGAATACAAACTGCAAAGCAGCGAGTTTGGCATAAAAATAGCCAAGTCGTACTACCTGCCCAGCCTCAGTTTAGGGCTTTCGTACAACAACGGTTTCAATCACATTTTCGATGACAGTGTTCCTGCCACCAACATTTCCGAACAGTTGCGCAACAACCAGCGCGAAGCCATCGGACTGAACCTGAACATACCCATTTTCAACCGCATGCAGACACGTAACTCCATACAAACCGCCCGTCTGAACCAGTTAAACAGAAGTTTGGAATTGGAAAACATCAAATTGACACTGCAAAAGGAGATACAACAAGCCTACCAGAGCGCCACAGCCGCGCAAGCCAAATTTGTATCTACCGAAGAAGCCTGCAATGCTGCATCGGAAGCATTCACCTATTCCGAAGAAGGTTATGGCGTAGGCAAAACAACGGTGTATGAGTTCACCGAAGCACAGGCAAAACTGTTCAGCAGCCGTTCGGAACAATTGCAGGCAAAATATGACTACCTTTTCAGAGTGAAGATTCTGGATTTTTACATGGGAAAGGACATTGAATAGGCACAAAATAAACATTACTCTTTTTCAAAAAAAATCTTGACGGTTTCCAGCAACCGTTCCGGTTGTTCCACATGCAACCAGTGTCCGGCGTCAGGAATAATCGTTATTTGCAAAGTTTTAAAAAAGGTTTTTATTTGCGAAAACATTTCCGGTTGCAGGTAATCGGAGTTCTCTCCTTTCACAAACAGGGTCGGCACGTGAATAACAGGATTTTCGGAAAAAGTGTCTGTTCCGTTAAGAACGTGCGGCAAATGTTGGGCGAGCGCTCGCAGATTGATGCGCCATTCAAAGCTTTTGTTCTTGCGTTGCAGATTTTTCAGCAGAAATTGACAGGTGTTGATATCGGGAATATCTTTCTTCCAATATCGAACAATGTCCTCGTGCCGTGTGAAACTGTTCAAGTCCGTATTCAGCAGGCTGTGCATCATGTTCAGATGCTGAGTGGCGATGTGCGAAAAATTCGTCAGGGAAGAGTAATTAACAGGCGCAATGTCCACCACGACTAACTTTTGCAGCCTTCCCGGCGCTTCCGATGCTATCTGCATGGCTATTTTTCCACCCATCGAGTGTCCCAGCATGATGCATTGCTTGATATGCAGCGTATTCAACAGTTCGATAACGTCTTCGCGCATTTGTGCATAAGTATGAACCGGATGATGCGGCGAACGTCCGTGGTTGCGCAAATCAGGCACAATCACATCATATTGTGCTGACAATTGACGGGCTATCGTCATCCAGTTGTCCGAACTTCCGTACAATCCGTGCAGAATGACTAACGGAAAGCCTTTGCCCGTCCTTCGGAAGTACAATTGCACGGGTTTACCCAAGTTTGTCGATGATGGCTTTTGCGGCTTCGCGTCCCGAATAAATGGCGCGAACCACCAACGACGCCCCTGAGGTAACGTCACCGGCTACAAACACCTTGTCAACAGACGATTGGTTGGGCACAACACTCTCCACATTGCCTCTCTGGTCGTATTTCACGCCGAGCGAGTCAAGCAATCCCTCGTGAACAGGATGCACAAAGCCCATCGAAAGTAGCACCAATTCGGCTTTGATGATTTCTGTCTTGCCGGTTTCCTTCATGCTCAGGCGTCCGTCCTTTTCCTTTGTCCATTCTACCTCAGCCACTTCCACGCCGGTCACACGACCGTTTTCGCCGATGAAACGTTTGGTGGTAAGGCACCAACGGCGCGTACAGCCTTCTTTATGCGAACTGGATGTCTTCAATATGTTGGGATATGAGGGCCATGGAGTGTCGGGATTGTAATTCTCCGGCGGTTGGGGCATAATCTCAATTTGTGTGATTTCCTTAGCACGATGTCTGACCGATGTGCCTACACAGTCGGAGCCGGTGTCGCCGCCGCCAATCACCAATACCTGCTTGCCTTTGGCTGATATGCGTTCATCTTCGGGAATCTCTGTTCCGCCAACTATCCTGTTTTGTTGCTGCAACAGTTCCAGCGCAAAATGAATGCCTTTCAATTCGCGCCCTTCGACAGGAAGATCGCGCGGTACGCCTGCACCGATAGCCAGACAGACAGCATCAAAATCTTTGAGCAATTGCTGAGGTGTGAGGTCTTCGCCCACCTTTACGCCGGTTTTGAAAACGATGCCTTCTGCGCGAAGAACGTCCAAACGCCTTTCAATCACTTCTTTGCTGAGTTTGAAATCAGGAATACCCAGGCGCAGCAAACCGCCCACTACTTCGTCTTTTTCAAAAACCGTCACTTCATGTCCTTTTCGGTTGAGCAGATCGGCAGCCGCCAATCCGGCAGGTCCCGAGCCGACTATCGCCACTTTTTTGCCAGTCCGTTTTTTCGGCAGGTGCGGCTTGATGTAGCCTTCCAGGAAGGCGCGTTCTACTATGGCGGCCTCGTTTTCGCGGATGGTCACTGCTTCGCCGCTACTGAGCGCCAACACGCAACTCTTTTCGCAGAGAGCGGGACAAACACGACCGGTGAACTCCGGAAAGTTGTTGGTTGCCACCAGCCGTTCATAGGCTTCTGCCCATTTGCCCTTCGACAGCGAATCCTGCCATTCCGGCATTCGGTTGCCCAACGGACACGACCAGTGGCAGTACGGTACGCCACATTCCATACAGCGCGATGCCTGCAATATGCGGTCGTCGCTGTTGAGCGTTTGTTCTACTTCGCTAAAATCTGCTATACGTTCCAGTACAGGTCTATAACCTGCTTCCTTGCGGGATACTGTCAAAAATGCTTTCGGATTACCCATTTATCTTTCATTTATGATTGTTCAAATTGATATGGTTTGTCTTTCACGCAGATAACTTGCATCAGCACAAAATTCTAACCACCAGTAATTAATTACAAAAATACTTTCATTTTTCCTGATTTTAATCACACCATTGTAATTTATATTCAATCTAAATAATGTTTCTGTTGTCTGTGCGTGTTCTCCGTCCTCTACGGTTAATAAAGTGTAATCCCTGCGGGACTCGAAAATGTGTAGCACCTCAAAAAAAGATATAGCCAATCAATGACAGCTCCTAATGCCCATATAGGTATTGGATCAGTCTTCTAAAAAAACTATTAAACGCTGTATATGAACAGTATGAAAAAAAATGAAAAAATTGTGAAAAAAATTTGGATATGAAAAATGGGTATTGTATATTTGTGCGTTGAAAAATTGAACGGGATGTAAAGAAAAAATAAAGAGAAAACATCTAATCGGACGAACTATGAAAACCTTATACATCATCCTATTATCTGCCTTGCCGATACATGTTCTTGCGGCACCGCCGATTTCGTTTGTATATGACAGCAACGGCAAT
>JAITTD010000284.1 GCA_031287245.1 Bacteroidales bacterium | reverse complement strand
TATTTTTGCGCAAAGATACATCCATCCATTTGATTTATTATATTATAAATCAAATAGTTATCAACACAAAAAACAACCAAAATGTTGATAACCAATGATTTTTATATTTTTTATGCGTTGCCCCTGTTACGTTTTAAGGTTAAGGTTGGGGTTAAAGTTTAAAGTTTAAGGTTTAAAGTTTAAAGTTGGGTAACCCGAAACAAGGTTGGGTTTAAAGTTTAAGGTTTAAAGTTTAAAGTTGGGTAACCCGAAACAAGGTTGGGTTTAAAGTTTAAAGTTGGGTAACCCGAAACCTAAAACTCGAAAACTCGAAACTTAAAACTCGAAACCCGAAACTCAAAACTCGAAAACTTTGTTTATCTTTGCAGCCTTAATAATAATATTATGGCAACACATTTTTGGAAGGTTTGGCTGCGTCCCAATTCGCTGACGCAGGACGTGGGCAATGACTACATTGCCGAAGTAAGCACCACCGGCAACACGCTCCGCAACGAGCAGATTGCCCAGCGCATCGTGCAGGGACGCTCGGAGTTGCGTTTGGAAACCATCGTAAGCATCCTCGCACAGCGCGATGAGATTGTGCGCGAGGCATTGCAGCAAGGCTCATCGGTGCAGGACGGCAACACGCGGATTTCGCCCCGCGTGAGTGGCAACTGGATTGGCTCGGAGGCAAGGTACAACCCCGCCGCCCACAAAATCACCTGCGATATGACCCTCACCGCCGAGATGCGCACCGCCCTGGGCGCAGTAGGCGTGGAAGTGCTGGGCGTAAAGGAAAGCGGCGCCTACATCGGGCTGGTGACCGACATTGCCACCGACAAAACCGACGGCATCGTTACCCCCAACGAAGACATCATCATTGAGGGCGACAAAATAAAGATTGCACCCGATGGCGAACCGGGTCTGGGCGTGTTCTTTGTGGATGCGGGCGGCGCAGAAATGCCTGTAACCCACCGTCTCGCGGAAAACAATCCCAAAAAACTGATTGTCCGCGTGCCGATGCTGGCGCCGGGAATGTACACCTTAATGGTGAAAACACGGTTCTCTAACAGTTCAACACTGTTGAAAGAAATCCGCACCATCGTGTACAGTCAGCCACTCACTGTGACAACCTGATCTCAACGATGGGCATCGTCGAGATGAAACGATGAACATCGTTGAGGTGAAACGATGGACATCGTTGAGGTGAAACGATGAACATCATCGAGTAGTACCTTTGTGTAAATAAATATCAATATCAATGTATCGAATACCGTATGACGACCAAAGTCTGCGTAACGCTGGAATGAAGGCGCTGATTTCTGCATTAGGCAATGTAGAAGCGGAACGGTTTATCAGCCTTATCATCCGCGAACCTTTTGACTATACCGAATGGCAAAGAAATTTGTTTGCCGGTATGTCGGTCAAAGAATTGAGTAATTTGGCGATGAAAGGATATGAACAGCAAACGAAGACCTGACAACCAACAATGGGGCATGCCCCATTGTCATAAATAAATAATAAATCAATAAAATAAAACAAACATGAAACGTATAATTTTCTTTTTTATCATTGGGACAGGCAGCCTGAGCTACGGGCAGCAAACATGGAAAGACGCAACGGTGGACGACCCCGTTCCGCTGGCTCCGGCTGAATACCGGCGTCCGGAAGGATATGACCCCGTGCCCTTCCGTTATAAATATTCCCTGAAGGAGATGCAGGAAAAATTCTCGGCGCAAACCATAGAACTTGCCCACCGGGAATATGCCCGCATGCAGGACGTTATCGCCAAAGGCAAATGGAAGGCAACTGCCGAATCCATCGACCAGCACCCCACGCCGGAGTGGTTCAGCGATATTAAATTCGGAATGCTTGTCGACTGGGGGCTGTGGTCTATCGCCGGATATGCCACCCCGATGGAGCGCGAAGCCATGTATCCCGACTGGTACGAATACCGGATGGTGAACGACGACCGTCCCTACAAGTGGAACCACATCAGCATCATACCCTACCACAACAAAAACTGGGGAGCCGACATCGAAAGAGGCGATTTTATCCCCCTGTTCAAAGCAGAAAGGTATGACGCCAAAAAGTTGGTGGAACTGGCAGCCGAAAGCGGCATGAAATACCTGGTGCCTTTCTGCAAGCATTTTTCGGGCTGGTGCATCTGGCCCTCCTCCTACACCCACATGGATGTGGGCGACCGGCTGGGCAAAGACCTGATGCGCCCCCTGGCTGACCACTGCAACAAGAAAGGGCTGAAATTCGGCTTCTATTACGGTACGCAGGAATGGGAATACCCCATCATCGGCGCAAACGACGAACTGCTGTGCCGCACTTGGTTTCGCGGCAATACCACCATCGGAACGTATGAAGAGAAGGAACTCTCCTCTTCGTCCACCGCCACCAAAAGGGTATCCATCAAAGACTGGGAAAACATCATCCCCGGTAAAATCCCCGTAAGGGATTTCCTGACGGAATACTCCCTCCCGCAAGCCATCGAATTTATTGACATGTACGACCCCGACCTCATCTTTTACGATGGCGAATGGACAGACCCGATTGAGACCCTGGGCAGTTACGAAATGGCAGCCTATCTCTACAACCACGCCGAAGGCAGGAAAGAAGTGGCTGTAAACGACCGCATGGGACAGGAAAACCACAAAGGCGTTCGCCACAAAAGAGGCGACATCTACACCACCGAGATGGGATATACCGGAGGCGTCATCAACAAAAGACCGTGGATGGATCACGCATGGGAAGAAAACCGGAGCATCAGCCAGTCGTTCGGCTTCAACTGGCTGGACAACGAAAGCAACGTACTGTCGTCCAAAGGACTTGTGGATATGCTCATCAACGTGGTTTCAGCGGGCGGCAACCTGCTGTTGATTGTCAATCTGGACGGTCAGGGCGGTTTGCCGAAGATGCAGGAAGACCGCTTGAAAGAAATCGGCAAATGGATAAAAGTGAACGGCGAAGGCATTTATTACACCCGCTCCTACTCCGTCAATGCCGAAAATAATGTCCGTTTTACCCGCTCCAAAGACAACAAAACGGTCTTTGCCATCGCACTGGAATGGCCCGGCAAACAACTGACCATGAAATCGGTGGAACCCGCAAAAGGTTCCAAAATTTATATGCTGGGCTACAAAAAGCCCCTCGAATGGACTTACAAAGACGGCGCCACCACCATCATCCTGCCTGACAAATTGCAGGACGAAGCCAACCGCCCCTGCCATTATGCCTATACCTTTAAAATACAAAAATAAGATGATTCGTTACTTCAATACCTGTCGTTTTGCTGCATTCATCATCGTTGTAGCAGCGTTTGTGTCCTGCCAGCCGGCGCAGGAACCCATGAGCGGGCTGGTCAAAGACCGCCTCGACCGTTCGATGCAGCAATGTCTGTTGATGGCAGAGTCGCTTCAAAATCTTCCGGATCAACTGCCGCGCAGCATCAACGCAAATGGCGAACTGGTGACCAGCAGGTCGGATTGGTGGTGTAGCGGATTTTTCGCCGGCTCCCTCTGGTATTTATACGAGTATCAACCATCTCAAACATTGCTTGACGATGCTCGCCGTTATTCCCAACGTGTAGAAAAGGAAAAGGACAACAAGGGTACGCACGACCTTGGATTCATGCTCTATTGCAGTTTTGGCAACGGTTATCGCCTGACCGGTGATACCGCCTTTCGGAATATCATGCTTACAGGCGCCGAGTCTTTATCCAGCCGCTTCAATCCTCAGGTGGGCTGCATCCAGTCATGGGGTGCGAATCAGAAATGGCAGTTTCCGGTCATTATTGACAATATGATGAATCTGGAATTTCTGTTCTGGGCATCCAAAGTATCGGGCAATTCAAAATACAGAGACATCTGCATATCACACGCCGATAAGACCATTGAAAATCATTTTCGCCCCGATTACAGTTCGTATCATGTCGTTTCTTACGATCCTGTGTCCGGACAGGTGGAAAAGAAAAACACCGCTCAGGGATACAACGATGATTCGGCATGGGCGCGTGGACAAGCATGGGGACTGTATGGTTTTACGGTGATGTATCGCGAAACCCAAGACGGTAAATATTTGGAACAAGCCAAAAATATTGCCCATTTTATTCTGCAACATCCGAACCTTCCGGCAGATAAGATTCCTTACTGGGATTTCAATGCACCTCCTGATGCCAAACGGGATGCCTCTGCCGGTGCAATCATCGCTTCCGCTTTGATTGAGTTGAGCGGGTATGTGGACCCATCTTTGGCGCAGCGTTATCTCTCTGTTGCCGAAACGCAAATCAGAACGCTCTCATCCCCTGAATATTTTGCTGCAAAAGGCGATAACGGCAATTTCATACTCAAACATTCCGTCGGTTCGCTTCCTCGCAACTCGGAGGTAGATGTGCCGCTTACTTATGCCGATTATTACTATATTGAAGCGTTGTTGCGTTATCAATCATTGTAAAACACGTACCTCTAAAGGACAACGCAGCCTTTCGGAAAAGTTTTCGACGTGTTTTTGCCAGTCGCCATCGGAAGCGAAGCCCCATTGCGACCATCCGCCACCGAAATAATAAACCAGCGGTTTTTCGCCGGCTTCCACCACTCCTGCAATATGTGTTTCATCTTGAAAGATGTTTTTCACCGCAGTGGTGAAAACAATCCCGACGTAATTTCTTCCTGCCGGCACACCTGTATCCGAAACGGCATTTTCGGAATAACTGATCATGCCTTTTTCCAAATCATGGACGATGATTCCCCGTTCCTTGTGCAGATAAATTCCGGCAGCCAGATTCAATATTTCGCCATTGCCGGAATATTGAACTTCTGCTTTATTGAACTGAGAACCGGCGTCTAACGATATCTTTAACTTTTTGCTCCACACTTTATCTGCGACAGTCACCGAATCGTAAGTCAATTCAAAAGAGGTACGCAATATCCCCGAATCCAATATTTTGACGGTGGTATAATGACCTTCTACCCAAATTTGATTGTCGGCAAAAGGGGCAATCGCTCCTGCACCCAAGGTATGTCCCACTTTATAGCAGTCCAATCCATCGCCATGGTCAACATGGTAGGAGGCAACGCCTGACAAATCATCCTTGTAGAATTGATCGATAATGAGGGCTTCGGTCTTTTTCAACCAAAGATCGTAGCCGTTGCCGGGATATTCGTCTGCCAAAGCGGGACCATAAACACGATAGGCCACGCGGTCGTTTTCCCATGCAAAATCGTCTTTCCGTTCAGGAACTTGTCGTCCGAAGGTTTTAGCCGCGCAGGTTTTTGGAGTTCCGGCTTTTAGTGTGTATATTTTTCGGGAATGTGCCGGAACGGTTGCCGGAAAAAGTACGCTCAGAGGGGCGTCTCCACCGTTGTAAAGAACCTGATGAGGAATCTCCATTCCCATGTCGTTGCACACGATGATGCTGTCAGGGTTGAATCCTGCAAAGAATTGCCAGTCTATTTCAACCATATTTTCCGTGCGGTCGATATGGGACGTATTCGCCATCTCAATTTGAATCTTTTGAGCGCAGGCAGTCAGAAGCGCTGCAAAGACAGCCAAAAATAACTTTCTTTTCATCTTATTTTTTGAATGATTTCCAACGTATTTTTACATAATTCCGTCACTTGATCCCAGTCTTTGGCTGCCATCGCTTCTTTGGGAAAGAGGTTGGAACCCATCCCCACGCAAGTCACGCCGGCATCGAACCATGATTTCAGGTTGGCTTCTTCGGGTTTTACGCCTCCGGTCACCATCAAAAGCGACCAAGGCATCGGGGCTTTCAAGCCTTTCACAAAATTGGCGCCCAACACGTCGCCCGGAAAAACTTTGCACAAATCACAACCCGCTTCCTGCGCAAACCCCACTTCCGATACCGAGCCGCAGCCGGGCGCATAAGGAACTAACCTGCGATTGGCAACTTTGGCTATTTCCGGATTGAACAAAGGACCTACGAGGAAATTCGCACCCAATTGAATATAAAGCGAAGCCGCAGGAGCATCCACAATCGAGCCTGCGCCCAAAATCAAATCGGGACATTCGGTGGCAACGAACTTGCTTAATTCACCAAACACTTCGTGGGCAAATTCCCCTCGGCTGGTAAATTCAAAAACCTTCACTCCGCCTTTATAGCAGGCTTTTACCAGATTTTTTGCCACATCCACATCTTTGTGGTAAAAAACCGGTACCATGCCGGTTGCCGATATAGCGCTCAAAACTTGTATTTTATTAAACCGCATATATAATTATGAATTATGAATTATTAATTATTAATTATTAATTATTAATTATTAATTATTAAAGTCTGCCATTTTGTCTCTTTTAGTGACAAATTCCTCCCTTTTACTGACAACATTCTCCCTTTTAGTGACAAATTCCTCCCTTTTAGTGACAACGTCCTCCCTTTTAGTGACAACATTCTCCCTTTTACTGACAACGTCCTCCCTTTTAGTGAGAAATTCCTCCCTTTTAGTGAGAAATTCCTCCCTTTTAGTGACAACGTCCTCCCTTTTAGTGAGAAATTCCTCTCTTTTAGTGACAACGTCCTCCCTTTTAGCCCCCTAAATCTTGAAGGGGGACTTTTGCTTCCCATTCCTCAATTCCTCAATTCCTCAGGGTTGTTTGCCGATGTAAGCCAAAATCCCGCCGTCCACGTAAAGTATGTGTCCATTCACGAAGTTTGAGGCTTCGGATGCTAAGAAGATTGCGGGTCCTGTTAAATCTTCGGCTGTTCCCCAGCGGGCTGCCGGCGTTTTGGCGATAATGAACGAGTCGAAAGGATGACGGGAACCGTCGGCTTGTTTTTCGCGCAGAGGCGCCGTTTGGGGCGTGGCGATATAGCCGGGTCCCAGCCCGTTGCACTGTATATTGTACTCGCCGTATTCGGAGGCGATGTTGCGGGTTAACATTTTCAAACCGCCTTTTGCCGCCGCGTATGCAGAAACCGTTTCGCGCCCCAGTTCGCTCATCATGGAGCAGATATTGATGATTTTTCCATGCCCCTTTTTAATCATGCCCGGAATAACGGCTTTTGACACGATAAACGGCGCATTCAAATCAACATCGATGACTTGCCTGAATTCTGCAGCCGACATTTCCACCATCGGAATACGCTTGATGATGCCGGCATTGTTGACCAGAATATCGATGGTGCCGATTTCTTTTTCTATTTTTGCCACTAATTCATTGACCTGCTCTTCATGGGTGACATCGCATACATATCCGGCAGCGTGGATGCCGAGTTCTTTGTAGGCGGCGATGCCCTGATTGACTAATTCCGGTTGGATGTCGTTGAACACGATGGTTGCACCGGCTTTTGCAAATCCGGCAGCAATGGCAAATCCAATGCCGTAAGAAGCGCCTGTTATCAGGGCTGTTTTACCTTCTAATGAAAATGGATGATTCATATTATTGATGTTATTATCTCAAAACACGACCTGAACAGTCGCCTTTCATTAATTGTTCTACTTCTGCAATGGTGACTAAATTGAAGTCGCCGTACACTGTATGTTTCAATGCGGAGGCAGCCACTGCAAAATCCAACGCCCGTTGGTCATCGGCGGGATACGAGAGGAGTCCGTAAATCAGTCCGCCCATGAATGAATCGCCTACGCCTACACGGTCAACGATGTGCGTAATGTCGTAGCGTTTTGACTGGTAGAGGGTGTTGCCCGAGAACAGGCAGCCACCCCATGTATTGTGGCTGGCGTTGATAGACCCGCGAAGGGTGATGATGATTTTTTTTGCTTTTGGGAATTTTGCCTGCAACTGTCGGCAAACCGGTTCAAATTCGGCGGCATTCACATCGCCTCCCGTATGCGAAACATCGAAGCCTTCCGGTTTGATTCCGAATATTTTTTCGGCATCTTCTTCATTGCCCAAAATCAGGTCGCAACCTTCTACCAGTTTTGGCATGATTTCGGCAGCGGTCTTTCCGTATTTCCATAAATTTTTGCGATAATTCAAGTCGCAGGAAACGGTTACTCCCATTTCGCCGGCAATCCTGACGGCTTCGAGGCATACGTCGGCAGCGCCCTGAGAGAGCGCAGGGGTGATTCCTGTCCAGTGAAACCATCCGGCATCTTTGAAAATTTCCCGCCAGTTGATGGCTCCCTGTTGAATTTGGGCAATTGCCGAACCGGCGCGGTCGTAAATGACTTTGGAAGCGCGAGCCACGGTTCCTGTTTCAATGTAATAGATGCCTACACGGTCGCCTCCGCGAACAATATGGCTGGTGCCCACATTGTACTTTCTCAATTCGGATATGCACCATTCTGCAATGTCGTTTTGTGGCAGGCGGGTGATAAAATCGGTGGGAATGCCATAATTAGCCAAAGAAACGGATACATTGACCTCTCCTCCGCCAAAGGAGGTATTAAAAGAATTGGATTGTACAAACCGTTGGAAATCGGGAGTTGCCAGCCGAAGCATCATTTCCCCAAAAGTAACTGCTTTTTTCATGTTTTATTTTAACTGATCGGCGGTGAATGTATCCATGTCATCGTAGTCCAGATTTTCTCCGCACATAGCCCAGATAAACGTGTAGTTGCTCGTTCCGGCTGCGCTGTGAATGGACCATGACGGCGAAATGACCGCCTGCTCGTTGTGCACAAAGATGTGGCGAGTTTCCTGTGGCTCGCCCATAAAATGGCAGACAGCTTGTTTTTCGGGCACGTTAAAATAAAAGTAGGCTTCCATCCTGCGGGAATGGGTGTGTGGAGGCATGGTGTTCCAAACGCTCCCCGTCTGAATTTCTGTTAATCCGATTTGCAATTGGCAACAGGGAAGTATCTCGTGCAAAATCAATTGATTCAGGATGCGTTTGTTGCTGGTTTCTTCTGCGCCTAAATTTCTGACTCGCCGCATTTCAGAGGTAATCAGGGTTGTCGGATAAGCAGTGTGGGCTGGTGAAGATGCAAAATAATACTTGGCAGGATGCGCCTTGTCAGTGCTTTTGAATATCACCTCTTTGGAACCTCGACCGACATACAGAGCGTCTTTACTGGTCATACAATAATCGATCCCGTCCACCGAAACGACACCATTGCCGTCGATACAGACAATGCCTGATTCGCGTCTTTCGCAAAAATATTCCGAACGGATTAAATCAACCGTTTCCAGATTCAACGCTTCGTTCACCGGCAGCGCTCCGCCAATAATCAGGCGGTCGTTGTGTGTATAAACCATCCGTACCTCGTCCGGCACAAAGAGTTGTTCTACCAGAAACTCTTTCCTCAATTGAGTGGTATCGTAACGCTTTACATCATTGGGGTGAGTGCCCCATCTCTCTTCAATGCTTGTTTTCATTCAAAAAAATTACAAGTATAAATCGCGCAAAAGTAGATGAAAAATTTCAGTTTTCCAAGTGTGCGAAATTAAAAATCAAGGGCGGGCAGTATAACATCATTGATACACCATTTTTTTTATTGAAATAAAGTACAACGAATCAAAAAGATTTGTATCTTTGTGGGTATATAAAATAGCGTTGCCCTGTGACAAACGAGGAAAAAGTGCAGTATTGGGTTGATTTAGCCAATTACGATATCGAAACTGCGAACTCCATGTTTCGCGAAAAACGGTATTTGTATGTTGGTTTTATGTGCCATCAAGTAGTGGAAAAGATTTTCAAGGCTTATTACATGAAATTGACTGAGGACACGCCGCCATACGTTCATAAATTGAGTTTTTTGGCTAAACGCGGTGATTTTTACAGTTTACTTACTGCACAACAGCGGCAATTGATTGAAGAATTGGAGCCTTTGAATATAGAAGCTCGCTATCCTGAATACAAAGAACGATTACTGAGAAGACTCACTCCTTCGTACTGTACAGAATTAATTATCAATACAAAAGCATTACTTCAATGGACGAAAGAACGGATATCATAAACAAAGTAAAAGCATATAAAGAGTTGGTTATCAATTATTTTCCTGTAAAAATCGATCAATGCTGGCTTTTCGGTTCGTATGCCAAAGGTACACCACGCAAATACAGCGACATAGACATCGCATTGGTGGTGAGCCACATAGACGATGACGACTATTGGAAAGGAACCACGTTACTTTGGCGGTTAAGCAACCACATTGACGACCGCATTGAGCCTCATGTAATTGCCCGCGACACCGATTACGCAGGATTTCTTGATGAGATACAACGTACAGGCATAGAAGTATAACATCTATTCATCTATGTTATTGACCATCATCTTTTTTCTGTAACGCAGGGGCGTCATTCCGATGATCTCCATAAATTTTTTATTGAACAGTCGCTGGCTGACATATCCTACTTGCCCGCTGATGACGGCTATGGAATCGTTTGTGCTTATCAGCAGGTTGCAGGCTTGTTTCAGTCGAATTTCATTCAGACTGTTAAAAATGGTTTTCCCTGTTTCTCTTTTAAAATGCGTACACAACGAATTGGGATGCATATATGCTTTTTCGGCAATTTTTTTGAGAGATATCTCCTGATTGAAATTTTTTTGCAGATACGAAAGTACGAAATTGGTCTTATTATCAGCCATTCCGTTGGATGACATCTGGAGTTTCGACAGTATCCGCCAGTCTGTCGACTCGGCAACCGTGCACAATATTTCCAGCAGGCGGGTGATTTGTAATGCGGGGGACATCTCCATCATTTGCTTCATTTTGGGCGCAATGCTGTCACGCAACTTCCCTTCTACCCTTAAGCCATAAGGAGCCAGATCGAATATCAGATGGCGCAGTTTGCTCATTTCCGGTATGTTGTAGAAGTGGTTTCCCACAAAATCAGGCAGAAATTTGATCACCACCGCTTTGGCAAGAACATCTTTGACCATTTCGTTTTTCCAGAGATGCGGCGTTCTGGCGCCTATCAGACAAAGGTCGCCGGGACCAAAGGGTTCAATGCTGTCCCCGACAAATCGTGTGCCCGAACTTTGCTCTACATATTTCAGTTCAAGTTCGGGATGATAATGCAGCGGGTTATAGAAAAATGGTACTTCTTCGTTGGCTATATCAATGGTTGCCAGCGAATACTTGATTCTGATGGATGGTATTATTTTCATTGTAATGCAATTTGCCCACAAAAGTACAAAGCAGATTCGAAAAAACAAAGGAGATTAAACAATATTATTAATATAACGCCACACATTGCTAATATAGTTCCATTTTTCGCATCCGCTATCCCGATGTTAGTACGGATTTTACTTGTTGATTGGAGTAAATTATACCGATTGGTGGATGACGCCGGTGGATCTCGATGATCGGTTTATAGAGCGGTTTTAATGAGATTTATATCCTGTTATACAAGAAATTCAGTTTTTGCTTTCGATAATGCTCAAACTTGCGGTTTTCATAATTGTCAATGTAATAATAATAACCTTTTTTAAAATCTGCTTTCATTTTTTTACTTTTTTTTGATTACTTTTTTTGTTTTTGTATGATTTTTGCTACTTTTGTGGCGCTATATTTGCAGTGCAGTTAGTGAACAAATTTAAATCAAAACACAATGCCAACAGCAGTAAAAAAGAAAAAACAGATAAGCCAGCCAATGGTGGTGGAAAAGCC
>JAITTD010000253.1 GCA_031287245.1 Bacteroidales bacterium | reverse complement strand
TTTTTCGCAAAAATCTTCACTATCTATGATATTGTTTTTTCCGATATTTTTAATTGCTTCTTCTATCTTTGTATCTGTTAAAAATTGCAATGATTGTAACAGTATTGATTTGGCCTGATTATCATTACATCTTTTTTGTATATAATCAATCGCTTTCTTAGAGTATCCGTTTATTTTAGTATTCCATTTTATTATTTCAAAACAATTTTGAATATACTGAAAATCAGTACATAAATATTCGAGGTACAATGTACCTGCATAAGTTAAATTAATATTTGAATCAGATTTTTCAGCCAGATTATCTTCGCTCATTCCAAAACCAGAAATAAACAATAATCTTTTTTCAGGAACACGTAAGAGATTGATTATTTCTTTTGCTAAATCAATATCTTTTGAAGTTATTTCTTTTTTAAATAAGTTAATATGCTCAATCAAATCACTCTTGGTTATAATTTCGTCTTGTTTGCGGGCATTATACAGTGCTCTTAAAATTCGCAAAGGCAATAATGTTAAGTGTTGTTTTTTGGGTGTCATAAATATATTTGTAATTCGATAGTCATAGTGTTTCATAAGTCCATCGTCGAAATCATAGTCAGATAAAGCACGAAGCAACATACCTTCTTTTGGTTTCGTTTCTGTCCAATGTATTACTGTATTATAAAATAACCTCCTATGGGCGTCAAAACAAACTGCGTAATAAAAATAGGCGCAAAACGATAAAAAACAACTACTTACAAAAAACCGCCGCCAAATCAAATTGCGATTAAGTTACATTTAGGTTGTATTTTGAGTTAATAAATGACCGGAATTTGCCAATATATGCGATTCCCGTTTAATTACTATGTTTCCCAAGCGATTTTTTACCATTTTTATACCCTAAATAAGGGTATTTTTTTTGACCAAAAAACACCACTTTTTTACAACACCGGACATAACACCGGACATACACCGGACAAAAAAGTGCCTTTTGAAAATGCTCAAATGTTAATCTATTACCCGCCTGAAGGTAATCAAAACGCCAAAATGACAATATACCACCCCCCTATAATACACATCAAAAAACAGCCAAAAAACACAACAAAATGCTATATATCAGTTAATTATGCTGTTTTTAGCGAAAAAACGTGTTTATCGGGATTGCGGCGGATACATATATATATGTATCTTTATTTTTTAGTGTTTACGTACACAATGCCGGAACTGCTGTTTTTCACCACATATCCAAGTACCAACGACAGACGCTTTATTTGCGACTTGGGAATATCTACCGGCTCGTGGATGAGGCGACCATCGGTATAGGTTTCCGGATTAGTACTGTATGCCCAAAAACTATCCGGATTGGGTCCCTTTTGCAGACGCTTGGTGATGCGCATCTCATCGGTTTCAATCACGTAATCCTTACCCCAAATAATCAGGTCCAAGTTATGGATTTCCTTTAAGGCGAGGATGCAACCGCGCGGATACTCTATCATACTGTCGCCATAATGCCTGATGGCACAGGTAGCCTCTTTAAACCAGTCGCCGGCATCTATTTCAATCACTTCGGTGGTGGCAGAGCCTTCCATATTGGCGGCATACTCGGTTACCCCGCCAAAGGTAACCATATCATCGTAAAAAGGGATTAATTTCTTTGGCTTTTCCACATTATATATAGGTGTAGGTGACGTTATACCATTAGCGTCATCAAGTTCTACTTTTTCAGGAAAGAAAAAATAAAGAGGTTTCTTTATTGCTGACGCTATTCGTTCCACAACCCCTGTCTTTATATCCTGAGCATTCAGCATCGAATTCAGGTTTTGTGGTGTTTCACCCATTAAATCAGCAACCGATTTTAAAGAAAACCCGTTATCCTGTAATTTTTTTTTTACATGTATACCTTTCATTATCAATAATGATTTAAAAAAAATATAAAAAATATACAAAAATCTTTATGTGAATTTTCAAATAAAGAAAATTCTTTATATCTTTGCCGTGTAATTTAAATTTAAAAAACGCCGTAAAGGTAAATAAAAATTAAGAGGTATGGAAAATTTAGTTGTAAAAGAAAAAAGAGCGGAGGCAATAGAAAATTACTTCCGGGAAATGAGGTATCATTCCGATGATTGTTGGGTTATTATTCCGCATCAGCAGATATCAGGCAATCGGAAACAGTTAAGAGAGGAAATAGAAAATTTCCTCCGGGAAATGAGGTATCATTCCGATGATTGTTGGTTTATTATTCCGCATCAGCAGGTATCAGGCAATCGGAAACAGTTAAGAACGGAGGCAATAGAAAAGTACTTCCGGGAAAAAAGGAAAGTGGAAGGGAACTGGCTTGGTGAGTCGGCTACTTTTCAGGCAAATAGTCCTCGTCTCGTTTCAGAAATCTCAGGTATTCCTGAATGTCTAAACAGTGATTTGAGAGACTTTGTATCTCAAACAGTACATCACCCACCTTTTCAAGATACGCGTCCACGTTTTCTTGAAGGACAGATACGTATTTGGTGTACAGGTGTTTGTACGTATCTGAGGGTAGCGTTTCTTTATAAACGCCAAAAACCATTGATTTGAGCGCATTTTGTTGCGCAGAAAGAAACGATGCTTGAAGCATTTCTCTGTCAAAAACAGATTGGAGTTCTTTTACATCCTTAGTCATGATGCTTAATTTTAGGGTTTGACGGCACAAAGTTAAGCGAAATTCCCGAATGTGGCGCGATGCTGATTCATCGAATGGGTTTTCGGGAACGAATTTTAGGAAATGAAGGAATTTTAGGAATTTAAAAATTTAGGAATGATGGTAATGGAAAGGTTGATACTGCCTTACGGGATGACGGGCGAGATTGCACGCACGATTGGGATTAGTTACCCTACGATGGCGAAGGTGCTGAGGGGCGATTTGCGCAGGCCGGGGAACAACAGGCATCACGAAAAGAAGTTGCTGGCTGCGCGTCGGCTGGCGGAGTTGAAATTAAGTCAAATTAAAAATTACGAATTACGATGAAAAGAGTTTCGAGGGTTTTTACGTGTATTTGGGCTGCTGCGGGGCTGATGTGCCTTGGGGCGGTGGCTGCGGGGGCTACGTGGCATTTAGTGACGGCGGGGATTGCGGCTGCAATGTTTCTGCTTGGGGTGGATGAGTGGAACAGGGAAATTGACAATTGACAGTTGAAAATGACAAAGAGTTATGAATCCATTTGAATACCACGATAACAAATTAGGCGTGCAGGGCAGATTCCTGTTTGACGGCGCCAATGCTGACAAGGGTAGCCTGTGCCTGATTGGTGAGCGTGGTTTCAGACATCAATTGCAGCGGAAGAATATTACGCGCTTGCGTGCTCAGGGACCGGGTCAGCCGATGCTGGTGTTGTATTCGTCGCTGCCATCGAACTGGCAGCAGTTGATAGTGAAGGCGTTTGGCAACCCTCCTGTGAAGGCTGTGCAGTCGTGGTGTGAGAAACTGTGGCGGCGCGATTTGGCGGCGCTGAGGTTTTATACGGATTTTAAACTTGGCTGGCTTACGCCGGATAAGGTGGAGGAATATACTGTGAATGCGTCGGTGCTGAATCTGCTGGGTGAGTTGTACGCTCGGCGGATGGAGCGCAGAAAAACGATTAAGATGACCATCAAAGGGGAGGAAAATATACCCTCCTTGCGCGACAGTATCTGCGCGGACATCAATTTGTTTCGCGGTGTGGTGGCGCACACGCTGCCTAACAGTACGAAGCGGCTGTTTGATCGCTACAATGCGTACAAACGCGAAGGATACTGCTCTTTGATACATGGCAACGAAGGAAATTCGAATGCGCGGGTGGTGACGGTGGATATGGAGCGTTTCCTGAACGACCTGTTTGCCACGCAGACACACAAGCCGACAATGGCGGAGGTGCACGGGCAGTATGCCGGATTTCTTGAAGGCGCGGTGGAGGTGATTGACAACGAAACGGGCGAGGTTTACAATCCTGCACAGTTCCATCCCATCAGCGAGGGTACGGTGAAACTGTACCTGAGCAAATGGCGCAACAGGATAGCCACCCACGCGATACGCAGCGGGGACAGGCAGAAATACATGGCGCGTTTTAAGCCATATCATTCGCTGGAACAGCCCAAATTTGCGGGCAGTATCATATCGGTGGACGACCGGCAGCCTGTGTTTTGGTACGAAAAAGGCAAAAGGATGTGGTTTTACAACGGCATCGACCTGGGCAGCGAGGCGTTTACCTGCTGGGTGTATGGCACGACCAAAGAGGGGATCATTCTTGATTTTTACCGCCAGATGGTGCGTAACTATGCGGAATGGGGCTTTAATTTACCGGCTGAACTTGAGGCTGAGAGCGCGCTCAACAGTTCTTACACAAACAGTTTTTTGCAAGAAGGCGCCATGTTTCAAAATGTGCGCATTGAAGCAAACAATGCACGGGGCAAACGTATTGAGCAGTACTATCGTCCGCTTCGCTATCAGTATGAAAAGGATCATATCGGATGGCTGGCGCGCCCGTTTGCCCTTTCGGAAGCGAATGAGGCGGGGTACGAAAAGGGAAAGGAAATCATTGTTCCGTACAACGAATTGGTGACGCAATGCCTGACGGACATACAGACGTGGAACAACGCTGAGCACTCGAAAATAAAGGGCAAGAGCCGCTGGCAGGTGTTTTGCGAAATGCAGCACCCCAACACAGCGCCCACCAACTACCGCGGCATCATTCCGTATCTGGGCTATAAGACTGAAACGAGTTGCCGGCTGGGCATTGTGAACCTGCAACGCAGGGAATTTTTGCTGGGAAATGGCGGCGTGATCTCCACGGGAGAGAATTTAATCAACCTGATGGACAGGATTGAGGGCAGGGAGATAGATGTTTACTGGCTGGACGGGAACGATGGCAAGGTGTTGAAGGCATACGTTTACACGAAGGCTACGGCTACGGTTCCCTCGCGTTACATCTGCGAGGCAATCGCCAAACCGACGTATCAGCGAGCGCGGATTGAGCAAACGGACGCCGACCTTGCCAACCGCGAACTGATGAGCAAGTATGTAGCCAGCGTTGAAGGCTTTGGCAACAGGCAGCGCAAAGAAATCAACCGCGTGACGGTGATAGACCACCGCACACGTGAAATCAGCAACACGTTTGTGATTCCGGGATTGAGGAATGCGGAATTGAGAATTGATGAATTGAGTAATGAAGGAAAATTGTCACATTCCGTATGGAAGGAATACGCTGAGGCGGAGGTGCTGGATGATGTTGAAATGGATTTAATAGCCGTTGAAACGGGATATAAACAGGATTTAAGTATGAAAAATAATTTTTAATATAAAACGTCAGAAAAATGAAAATTACATCAGAAGTAAAGGAACAAATAGTGTCGGCGATGCTTGCGCAGCGCGCTAACTTCGACGGCACGGATACCGCCTATTCCCGTCAGTTGGGAATACATGTATCGGTTTATAACCGCATCAAAAACGGTGAGCGCGAGGAGGTGCTGTCCAGTGTGAAGTGGCTGAACCTTGCCCGCGAGTTGGACGTGCGGATAGGTTCGCGCAAGTGGAACACCGTGGAAACGGATGTGTTCAAAAGCGTGGAAGAGGAAATTCTTTTTTGCAAGGAAAACGGCAAGGGGCGTATGCTGGTGGACGACTGCGGCATCGGAAAGACCTACACGGCTCGGTACCTGAGCCGGACGCTGAAAAACTGTTTTTATGTGGACGGGAGCCAGTTTAAAAAGGAATCGGAACTGATCCGCGGCATCGGCAAGGCTATTGGCGTGGGCGACAAGGGCAAACTGAGCGAAATACGCGCCAACACGAAGTATTATCTGCGCTCGCTGGACCACCCTGTGGTGATCATTGATGAGGCTGGCGACCTGACCTACACTGCATTTATGCTGATAAAGGAGTACTGGAACGCTACGGAATTTGCCTGCGGCTGGGTGATGATGGGCGCGGACGGTCTGAAAAAGAAGATGGAACTTCGGATTAGCAGCAAAACGGTGGGTTATGCGGAGATGTTCAGCCGTTTTTCGGAGCGTTACCGCAAGATAACGCCCAGCATCAGCGCTGAGCGCACGGAGTTTTACAGGAAACTGATAAGCGATGTGCTTCGCCCGAACGTGACCAACCCCGAAGAACTGATAGAAGCCAAAGGGCGCAAAGTGAGGAAACTTGACTGGCTGGTATCGCAGTGTTTGACCGTCGATGAAACCGGACGCATCGGAGGGTTGAGACGTGCGGAATCGTTGGCAATACTGAATGGGTAATCAATTTTAAAAATATAAAAAAATGGAAATAATAGCAAAAACAAAAGATGGCGCAATCATCAGCGCAACCAACACCGAAGTAAAAGACATTCTCGTGGCTGTTTTTGGTGAGTGTAAAGATTTTGAGATAGGTCAGAAAATACCTGCTTTCGATTATGGGGCTACCATCAAAAAAGCAAAGGAATTGTTTGGATGTTATGAACTGAGGCAGTTGTTTGAATATGTTAAACAATTCAACAAAGAGGTTGAAAAATTGAAAGAAGTAACCATGACATTGAAAAATGCAGAATTGTAAAATTACGAATTACGATGAAAAAGCGAAGTTTAACGACCCGAAACCTGCTGGACAAGAAACCCGGCAAGCCGGTGATGCTTTCGGACGAAACGCTGAAGGCGGCAATCGGCGAGAATGCTGAGTTGCGCGGCTCGTGGCTGATATATGGGAATGAAAAGAACGGAAAGACGTGGTTTTCGCTGATCCTCGCGCGTGCGATAGCGGCGCATCACAAGGTGGCATACATCAGCGCCGAGGAGGGACTGGAAGGCAGTTTTCTTTCGGCTGTTCGCAGGGCAGGAATCACGGCATCCGACCGGATTCAATGGCACGAGTACCTGACAAAGGATGAAATCATTGAGACGTACAGGAAGCCGCGCACAGCGGAGGTGATCTTCATTGACAACCTGACGCGCTATATAGGCGAAATTGCACCCAGCGACATTTTGACCATTCAGCAGCGGCTACCCAGCAAACTGATAGTGTATGTGGCGCACGAGGAGAATAAACATCCCATTCCGGCGGCAGGCATCAGGGCGCTTACTTTTGCACGTGTGGTATTCCGCATAGCAGGATTGCGGGCACTGATTACGTCGCGCTACGAAGGCGGCGGCGGAGAGATGATACTGGACATAGAGGGGAGTTCACTGTATTGGGGGGAGAAAATAATTACGAATTAAAAATTACGAATTACGATGAAAATGATTGAGGAAATACCAATTTGTACAGATTGCCCACAAAAATGTCTGACATCAATGAGAAGGACAGGTGTATGTTGTGTTCAATGCCGTGAAAAATGTGTCGGTAAAATGTCTTGTCCTATTCTTGATAATTCCAAAAATAGCCTTTTTTTGCAAGGAAAATCAACAAAATTATCAGCAA
>JAITTD010000215.1 GCA_031287245.1 Bacteroidales bacterium | reverse complement strand
GTATCCAATTAGGTGCTGAAAAGCAGACGTATGCTTATGAAAGCATCTATGTCCCTGATTTAAATAACGATAGAAAAGTGACCCTATATATCCGCGCTCAAAAAACGGAGCCTGTTTTGACAGCCACTACCAATGTTCAAACGGCTAATTACATCGGCGTGGACATCGCATCCTTGAAATCATTTTACAAAGAAAACGGCTTCAAGAAAATAACAGTGACTTACAAACGTAAAAGCGCTGACGATGTTCAAGGAGAGATATATGAAGAGGCCGGTTATGAAGACATTGAACTTTAATCTTTACACTAATTTCACCGGTCCCAACAATCCAACAGACGTCCAGCCTTGGCCGCGAGTCCAACCGTGTCCTACTTTATTTCCGGGGTTGGATTTTAAATAATTGCCCAGCGTGGTGGTAATCTTGATTTGAAGAATTTTTCCGGCAGCATTGGCAGGCAGGCGGTACAAGTGCCTTCCATACCAGCGGTTGCCTAACTTTTCACCGTCAAGGGCTACTTCGGAAACGCCAATCACCTTGCCCAAGTCCAACCATTGATGTTGTGACGCATCGCCTCCAAGTTGCTTTTCGTAATAGAGGTATCCTGCAAATGAATGAGAAGTCTCGTCGTCCGCCAAGTCGAACAGTGTGCTGATATTGCGAAGTTGCGTTGTGCCATTGATATGTTCCATTCGCAATGTCCAGCCTTTCAACTCTACACCAGTCTTTTCGGCAGGCAACGCCGGCATATCCGCAACTGTGCCCTTGGTGTCGAAAACGATGAGTTGCGAAGCGGCGGGCGGCAAGTCAATGGTCAGTGTGTCGCCTGCAACGGCGGGATAGCGAAAGCGTTCTCCTGTTTCGGCATTCCACAAACAGGGTGTTCCCTTGGATTCGGGGAACGAAGCGCGAAGCACAATCCGCTCGTTTTGGCTGCTGTTGTTGATAAAGAAAATATCTTTGCCGTTTGCGCGGTGGCGTATCTGGCTGACAGCAGCATTGGGACGGTCTATCTTCATATAGGGCTTGATGCCGCATTGTTGCTGCACTTTGGCAAACCAGGCGATAACACCGTCTTTGCTGTTTTCCGGTGCTTCCACGGTGAATACCCGCGATGGATTTGCCTTTTTCAGCGCTGCAATGGTAGTCGCCACCTGCTTATCGTTCTTTTGATGATTGCGCAAGCCCGGCGATTTGTAAGGCTCTTTGCCTGCAAAAATCAACTTCCCGCCTTTGGCTACAAAGTTGGATAGCGCTTTAGCAGTGGCAGGCTCCAATGTTTCCACTTCCAACAGTATAAGTGTGTGATATTTACGGGTGTTGTACTTCAGATAACCGTTTTCAACAGTGCTCTTTTGAATGATGGATTCGCAGGTGTAGTCGCAACTGTTGCCGTTCTTGTGGATTCCTTCCCACACTTTGTATTGATAAGGCGGATAGTGCAGTCCCGGAAACGGATCGCGCTGCGGACCGTGTATCGTCCACATATCCGCAAGCGGGTGCATCACAGCGATGTCCGCAAAGGCTTCTGTTTCCTGCAAAAGCACAGAAACGCGCGTTTTATACGCCGCCCATTGCTTGAAAAAAGCCCACCAAGTATTGCGTTCGTTGATGAATGTTCCGTAACGTACCCAGCCCGGAAAGGGAACTGCCGGCGGCGAGTAACTGAATCCGTGAAGTATCGAGTGATTGACGCCGGAAAGATTGCTTTGGTCGCCTACGATTTTGATTTGTTCCAGCGTCACATTGAAAGCAACATCCGTATTGGTTAATTCCTCGCAACTGACAATCTTTTTGCCCGAAAAGTGCGCAGCAGAAGCCACAAATTTATTCACATTCGTATAGGAGGGAAGATTGACAAAATCAAGGATATTGTGTCCGTCTTTTGTCTGTCGCCAAATCCACGTTTCACATTCGGGGATGTCAATATTGAGAGAGGCTTCCAAAGGATGAAATTCATTTCCGTAGGGCTGCATCCGCGATTTGAAACCGTGCTGGTTGCACCATTGCGTGTAGGTAATCAGGAAACGGTCGCGGATAATTTCCATGCAGGTGATGAAAAAATCGTATCGTGCACGCGACACCTCTTCTTTGGCTTTGCCGGAAAGAAGGGTGATTTCGGCGCCCTGAATAGCCTGTCCCATGCCGCCTACCTTGAACAGTATGAAGGGCAGGTAAGGTTGTATGTCGTATCCGCGGCGGCGTTTAAATTCCTCCAAATAATCGGGACACCAGTTGGCGCCTTCCAATTCCATGCTGTCGCAGAACATGGCGCGGAAACTTTTCAGTCCGTTCAATTCGGGAAACAACTTGTCTGACATCCGGTTGAGGAATTTTAACGTGGCTTCCTTGTTGTAGTGATTGAGCACCGGACCGGCGGCGCCGGGCGCTCCGTTGATGACTGCCTGAAAGCCGGTGAACTTCACCAAAGCATACAAAACGTGCTCTCCTGCGGGCGCTGAAATGGTAACTTTGTTTTGCGCCCTGTCAAAAGGCAACCATGCAGGTTGCGTGAACGCTTCCATCGTCACCGGCGCCAAACAAAGCGAATGTAGTTCACTTGTCGCGCCTTCGTAGGCATTCACATGGGGGGCGGCTTCTTTCAACAGTTCCGCTACCTCTATCTCAATATTTGCAGGTCCTTTTATTTTCCGGCTTGTCAGGGTGAGGAGTTGCGAACGCTCGTCGCCTTGCAGAAACTCCGCGCCAAAGGGCCATCCCGAACCAACAATGATGTCGCAGATGATGCCGCGTTCTGCCGCGCCTTTCAAGGCTACTTTAATCATCTCAATCCATTCGGGGCTAAGCCATTGCATGGAAGGAATGGCAAGGTCGTCGCCACCCGGAAAGGCGATCGGGTTGATTTCCACTCCGCCTATCCCGCCTTCCTTCAACACGTCCAACTCGCGAAGAATCTCTTTGGCAGACAGTTTGTCTCCGTTCCACCACCAGCGAACAAAGGGTTTCGCCGAATTTGGCGGCTGCTGAAACAGGGTGAACAGACTGTCGCTGTCCGCTGGCTGGTTTGCCGCTTCGCTACTGTCGGAAAACGGATATACCCGTATGGCAGGCAATCCTGCCGCTAAAACCATTCCCGATTTAAGAAAAGTACGTCGCGATGTATTCAATGTGCTGGCTTTCATATTGAGATGTTTTTATAATAATGGTAAGTTTAGAATCCGTACCCTCCGTAGGAACTCATAATTTCTTGCAATAATTCAGCCCAGACGGTGAATAATAAAATGATGAATGTCACGTAGAGAGCGCTCAAAACCAAACCGATGATGGCGCAAACCTTTCCGGCAGCAGCATTCTTGTACGATGACTCCGCATAAACACCCGGCGAACTTTTGTAAAGGGCAACGGCTTTGTTGCCCAATACTAAACCAATGATACCCAATACCAAACCGATCACTCCATAGCAACAAAAAAACACGATGGACAGGATTCCCAATACCAAGGTTGCCGTAGCATTAGGCAAAGGCGGCAGAATGACAGGCGACGCGGTTTGCGGCTGTTGTTGTTCCAAATTTTCCAAATTTTCTTCCATGATTAACTGATTTTAAAAATTATTTTAATAATATAATTGACAATGATTACAAACACATTAAAACTGAACAGATACAGCAAGATGCGACTTCCGTTTTTCAGTTTAAAGACAAGATGCACGGTTAAAAACATCAGCATCGCCAAGGTCGGAATGGCGCCGGGATGCAACCTGAGGCTTTCCGCCAAATCGCCGCGAAGCAAAGCGATCAACGCTCGTTGCATTCCGCATCCGGGACATTCGATGTGGAAAATCGACTTCGTAAGACAAGGTAATTGCTTGCTTTCCAACCAGTCAACAATCGTTATCAGCGATGTGAGCACCATGATTTATCCTGTTCAATAAACGGTGCAAATTTAAAGAAAATTTTTATACACGCAAGCATTATTTATTTTTCTTTTAAAAAAATGCATCCTTCGCACAGGTCGGATTTTTGCCCTCGGCATAATGACGAATCGTCCTGTGCGCAGGTGATACCCAATTTCTTCATGTTTTCATTGTGCCCTACGTGGGTGTCAGGGAATTTTCCTTTCACCCATACGCCTATTCCCAAGCCGAGAAAGGAAAGCGCCACTACCACCACAACGATTAAAAAAAGTAAAGCCATCCGATTTTTATTGATTGACAATTTTTTCCAACTGCACGGCACGAGTCAGAATAATGCTTTTTTTGTTGTAAAATGCCACCACAAAGGAATCCTTGTAACCGTACTGTTTCACTTCGCGCAACGCTTTTTCCGCTTCGGCGTTGGTGCGGAATAGCCCAACATAATATTTCACCACGCCCGAAGGCAATTTCTCGCCCGATACCGGACTTAATCCCTTGAATGTATTTGCCGCAACAGGTTTGCTGAACGCCCCCAATTGAATTTTATACACCACACCATCGGGCAAAGGCTGGTCTGTCGGAACAGGATTTTTTGCCGAATACGGACTTGCAGCCAATATTTTGAACTCTGACGGCGGCTTGGCTGTCGTTGTCGGAGCCTTTTCAGGCAAATTTTCGGGGTGAATATCCTCTTCGGCAACGGTTTCCACCGGTTTGTAACTCACGGTTTTCTGATGTTCCGCAATAAACTTGTTGGCGCGAACAAACCACTCGTCGGCTTCCTTGCGCAACGTGACGGACAGGGTATGGTCGTCGCGAATCATCATTTTCAGCAGTTGTTTGTTGTCGTTGGGCGCTGTCGGCAAACTGTCCGTATAAATTTCGACCATCCGTTGCAGCGAATCCGATTGCATGAGCAGCGTCATAGCCCGTTTTACCGCATATTGATAGTCGGAATTGTCAAAATACAACGGCAACTTGGCGGATTGCGCGAAACAAACCGCAGGAAACCATACTGCAACAAGCACTTTAACGATATAACGCATTTTCAATGGACCATTTCTGTCGTTGCAAAAGTATGAAAACATGCTATTGTAGCCAAATTTTTTCAGGCTATTTCAATTGTGATTCGGTAGTGATACATTTTGATTCTATTGTGATACGTGGTGATTCGATAGTGGATACATTGTGATTCGATAGTTACGTAAACAATGCATCTTGTAAATCTTGTAAATCTTATGAAAATCATGGTTCAAGACAATTATCAACTGTCAATTGAAAAAAATCCTGTACTTTTGCGCAGTATTTTATCTATGTCTGATATGGGGATTTTTTTCCAACGCTTAAAAAACAGTTTCCTGCTCACCACGCTGTACAATTTGTTGCTGATGATGGTGCTTTTCATGCTTTGTCGCATCGCGTTTTATCTGTTCAACACCACATACTTCAACGGGATGACAGTTGCACATTTTACCACGCTTTGCACGGGTGGCATCCAGTTTGACCTCACGGCGGTGCTCTACACCAACACCCTCTATTGCCTGACGATGCTGACTCCTCTGCCGTTTCGGGTTAACAATGGCTTTCAAACCGTTGCCAAATGGCTGTTTATCGTGTCCAATTCGGTGGTGATAGTTGCTAACTGCATGGATATGGTATATTACCGGTTCACGCTGCGACGCACCACAATGGCGGTGATTGACGAATTTTCCAACGATGGCAACATCGGGCAGATTATCGGCGTCAGCATCTTTCAGTATTGGTATGTAACGCTTTTTGCAGTGGCTATGCTGTTTTTACTGGTGAAACTATATTACCAGCCGCGGTGTATCCGCCACACGGGTAATATCGGGTGGTATCTGCTGCGCCACACCGTCGTTCTGCTTGTCTTTGTGTTCTGTTTTGTGACGGGCGTGAGAGGTGGCGTGGGCAGTTTTGTGCGTCCTATTACCCTGAGCAATGCCAACAAGTATGTGAAGCAGGCAAACGAGGCGTATATCGTGCTCAACACTCCTTTTTGCGTTTACCGCACCATCGGGCTAAAAACTTTTGTCAATCCGCATTATTTCCCCACACGCGACGCTTTGGACGAGGCATTTACTCCGGTCATTCAACCCCAGCCCTCCGGTGAGTTCAAAAATATGAACGTGGTGATATTCATTTTGGAAAGTTTTTCGAAGGAATATATCGGCGAACTGAACAGGGATTTGGACGGCGGCGATTACAAGGGCTACACGCCGTTTTTGGATTCGCTCATCCGACAAGGGCTAACGTTTGAATATACCTTTGCCAACGGGTTTAGGTCAATTGATGCGATGCCGTCTGTGCTGTCAAGCATTCCGGCTTTCTACGAACCGTATATTCTCACACCCTATTCCACCAACAAAGTGTCTGGCATAGCGGGCGAATTGGACAGAAAAGGTTACTATACCGCCTTTTTTCACGGTGCGCCCAACGGATCGATGGGTTTTCAGTCGTTTGCCAACGTGTCGGGCTATCAGGATTATTTCGGGCTGACGGAATACGGAAACAACGACGACTACGACGGAACCTGGGCTATCTGGGACGAGGAATTTTTCCAGTTTTTTGCCGAAACGATGAACGAATTTCGGCAACCGTTCTGCACTGCGCTGTTTTCCGCCAGTTCGCATCATCCCTTTCGCGTTCCCAAGAAATACGCCGACCGTTTCAAGGACGAGTCGTCATTGCCCCTGCACAAGTGCATCCGGTATTCCGATTTCGCATTGAGACGTTTTTTTGAAACAGCATCTCGAATGTCGTGGTTTTCCAACACCTTGTTTGTGATTACCGCCGACCACACCAACGAATTAACCCGTCCCGAATACCAAAACGCTGCCGGACGCAGCAAGGTGCCCATCGTGTTCTTTCACCCGGGCGGAGAATTGCAGGGACGTATTCCGGCAATTGCGCAGCAGATTGACATTATGCCTACCGTGTTGAGTTATCTGAACTACGACCGCCCTTATGTGGCGTTTGGGCACAATTTGCTTGACAGCGCTACGGTATGTCACGCCATGATGTACCCCACGCCTGTGTTTCAGTATTTTGAGGGAAAATATATGTATCAGTTTGATGAAGAAAAATTCACTGCCATTTATGATTTTGTGAACGACATACCCCTGCAAAACAACCTGATCAACGAGATGCAAGTGCCGGCAGACGTGGAAAAAAAGGTGAAATCGCGCATACAGCAGTACATTGAACGAATGATTGAAAACAGGCTAACAGTGGGGGAATAGGTTGTTATAAGTTGTTATAGGTTGTTATAGGTTGTTATAAGTTGTTATACATTGTTATAGGTTGTTATACATTGTTATAAGTTGTACCATACGGCGGATTCGTAATTCGTAATTTTTAATTTTTAATTCGTAATAATTCGTAATTCATTTTTGGTAATTCAAAAAATATATATACTTTTGCGCGTTGAAGTTTTCATAAAATGAGCGAGCAGTACGATACATATTCTTTTCCTGTCACCGCCGGTTTTTGGGGGTATTTTTACTTTTATTTTTACCGTAACATGATTCGGGAATGAGTTGGATGTCGCAAAACAGTCAATAATATAAGTCCCGAAAAATCTTTTTCGGGATTTTTTTTGTTATACAGTAGGATGGAGCAAAAAAATATCAAAGTAGCAATCATGGGAGGATATGGCACCTTCCACGAAATTGCGGCATTCCATTATTTCAAGGATATGGATGCGGAAATCGTTACCAGCGAGTCGTTTGACGATTTGTTTGGACTGATGAGGCAGGGTGCCGCCGGGCACGCTATTTCCGCCATCGAAAATTCCGTAGCGGGCAGCATTCTTCCCAACTACAGCCTTATCAACCAGTCGAACTTGCAAATCACCGGAGAAATCTATCTTCGGGTGAGCCAGAATCTTGTCGCCCTTTCGGGACAAAGGATTGAGGATTTGCACGAGGTACATTCCCATCCCATGGCAATTCTGCAATCGAAGCCCTTTTTCGACAAGTATCCGCACATCCGGCTCATTGACGGACGCGACACCGCCTCGTGCATGCGCGAAGTAAGCCTCAACGGGCTGAAAGGGGTGGGCGCCATCGGAAGCCGCTTTGCCGCCGAAAAGTACAATCTGGAAATACTCTCGGCAAACATCGAAACCAATAAAAAAAATTATACCCGTTTCCTGATTCTTACGGACAGAGAATACATCCCTGCCGACCGTCCAACGCCCAACAAGGCGTCCATATCCTTTTCGCTGGCACACGAAATCGGAGGGCTGTCCAAGGCGCTGTCCATCTTTTCGTATTTCAACATCAACCTCAGCAAAATACAGTCGCTGCCCATCATCGGGAAGGAGTGGGAATATCTGTTTTATGTTGACCTTGAATTTAGCGATGTAGCCCGCTACCGGCAATCGCTGGTGTCCGTAGCGCCTTTCATCAGCGACTTGCGCATCATGGGCGAATACCGGAAAGGAGAAGTGGTGACGGAAAATTGACAGTGAATATATAGTAAACAATTAAATCAAAAATAAATTTATGATAGTTAATTTGAATATTGCAGACACCCTGATAGAGGGGATAGATTGTAAGAAACCCCTTATTATGTCGGGACCGTGCAGCGCCGAAACGGAGGAACAGGTAATGACTACCGCCCGCGATTTGGCAAAGATTGGAATAAAGATTTTCCGCGCGGGAATATGGAAACCGCGCACTCGTCCGAATGCCTTTGAAGGCGTTGGCTCGGAAGGGCTTGCGTGGCTGAAACGAGTGAAAGACGAAACCGGAATGTTGACCGCTGTGGAGGTTGCCAACGTGAAACACGTGTATGAAGCCCTCAAAAACAATGTGGACATTTTGTGGATTGGAGCGCGTACTTCAGCAAACCCTTTTGCCGTGCAGGAAATAGCCGACAGCCTGAAAGGCGTCAATATTCCCGTATTGGTGAAAAATCCGGTGAATCCCGATGTAGAACTGTGGATTGGCGCCTTGGAGCGCATCAACGCGGCAGGAATTACCCATCTGGCAGCCATCCATCGCGGCTTTTCGGACTACGCCAAGGGACAGTACCGCAACAATCCCCAGTGGACGATTCCCATCGAACTGCGCCGCCGCATTCCCAACCTGCAAATCATAGTTGATCCCAGTCATATAGCAGGAAAACGAGATCTAATCATGGATTTGTGCCAACACGCTATGGACCTTGATTTCGACGGTTTGATTATTGAGTCGCACTGCGATCCCGACCACGCATGGAGTGACGCATCCCAACAAATACAGCCCGAACATCTGGACTACATCCTCAAAAACCTGATTCTTCGCTCGCAAAGCGTGGACAACAAACAATCGGTGACGCTGGAAGAACTGCGTGTGCAGATTGACAAACTGGATGACGAGGTGCTGAAAGTGCTGGAACAGCGCATGATAGTGGCTGAGAAAATAGGAACTTTCAAAAAGGAGAACAATGTCACCATTTTGCAGTCGTCGCGCTGGGATGTATTGCTGAAGCAGCGCATCAATATTGGTTTGGCGAAAGGATTGAGCGCAGATTTCGTGCAGAAAATCTATTCCGCCATCCACGAAGAATCTATCCAGCACCAAAAAACGGTGATGAATAAATAA
>JAITTD010000193.1 GCA_031287245.1 Bacteroidales bacterium | reverse complement strand
GGCACTTACAATCGCTACGACCCTTCCGATGGCATTTTCGTCTGCAATGGCGTTTTTTCGGGTCGCCGCAATTATCATCCGCATACCTACGAAGTACGTTATCAATATCCATCGATTCATACCACGCCTGCGGATATAAACAACGGAGTAGTAGAGATATACAATGAAAACTTTTTCAAAGGTTTATCGGATTACTATTTAGAATGGCAACTGTTGAGCAATGGAAAAGCCGTCAAAAGCGGACAAATCCGGGATTTGAATGTGGCGCCGCAAACGAAAGTCCAGCTTAAACTTCCCATCGGAAATACCGCCGAATTTCCGGGCGAACTTTTGCTCAACATCGAATACAAACTCAAAGAATCCGCGCAATTATTGCCCGCCGGTCACGTCGTTGCATACGACCAATTGAGCCTGCGCGATTACGATGCGAAAAGCCATTTTGCGATTGCCGCTCCGGAAGACACACCGGTGCTTGGAGGCGATTTCAACTACATTACCGTTGACGGTCCGGATTGGCATATCGAGTTTAACCGCAGCAACGGATTTTTAGATAAATATATTTATAAAGGTCGCGAATTAGTCAATCAGGCATTGAAACCCCAATTTAACCGCGCACTTACGGAAAACGATTTGGGCGCCGGTTTTGCAGGTAAATACAGTGTTTGGCGTTATCCGAATTTGGCCTTAAAATCCATTGACACAAAGCAAGAGGGTAATGTGGTGAAAGTCGCTTCCACACATGGAGTAGGAAGTACGGGCGCAATCGTGGCGCTGACTTACGAAATCAATGCCGCGGGCGAAATAAAAGCCTGCGAAACCCTGACCGCAGACAAGAACCGCAAGGATGTTTCCAATTTGTTCCGCTTCGGAATGAATCTGGTCTTGCCTGCGCGTTACAATGTGGTGGAATTTTACGGCAAAGGTCCCTTTGAAAATTACGCCGACCGAAAATCCGCCGCTACCGTAGGACATTACAAGCAAAATGTAGATGAACAGTTTCATCAGGAATATACACGCACGCAGGAATCGGGTACACACAGCGATTTGCGTTGGTGGCGAGTAACCGACCTTTCCGGTCAAGGCTTGGAAATCGTTTCGGACGGACTGTTTTCGGCGTCCGCTTTGCCATACTCCATGGCTGATATCGATAAAGGTACGCCCACCGAAGTGATGTCTCCGAGCGAGCTGAAAAAACGCAACGCAACGTATGTAAACTTTGAATTGAAACAAATGGGTGTGGGCGGCGTCAACAGTTGGGGTGAAATTCCGCTGCCACAGTACATGATTCCTTACGATGATTATCGTTTCAATTTTATCATCCGACCGATTGAATAACTGGACAGAAAAATGGTTCATTATTCCAAATTTCCCACGCTTTTTCAGCCTGATACCACAGCATATTTTCTCCGTTGAAGGCAAAAGCCCCTTGTTCGCTGCCTTTTTGGAGAAACAGCGTTGTGGCAGGATTGTAAATCAAGTCGAACAGCACGTGCCGGCTGGTCAATCGGCTGTATGGAATGTCGGCGCAGGCATCGGTGTTGGGATACATGCCCAATGGGGTAGTATTGACGATGAGCAGGTGTTTGTCAATGTCGGAAGGGTTGAGTTCGCTGTATGTTTTGTAGATGTTGGCGGCTGGATTCCGCGAAATGAAGTGCGGTTCAATGCCCAGTTGCCGCAATACCCATATTACAGCCTTTGAAGCGCCACCTGTGCCTAAAACCAACGCCTTTTCGGGAAAAGGTTGACGGCAAGCCCGATATGATTCTTCCAGCGACCGACGAAATCCATACACATCCGAATTGTAGCCATGCAGGGAAATTCCGGCATCTGTGCGAGTCACGCGCACCGTGTTGACAGCGCCCACGGCAAGCGCCACCTCATCTACCGTGCTCAGAAAGGGAATCATCTGCTGTTTGTAAGGTATGGTGACGTTAAAACCTGCCAAATCCGGATGATTTTCCGCCAATTGTTTGACAAGCCCTATATTTTCAACAGGGAAATTATGATAGGAATGTGGAAGCCCTTCCCGAGAAAACTTTTCGGAAAAATAACGCTGCGAAAAAGAGTGAGAGAGGGGATACCCGATTAAACCGAATTTCATTTTACAATGGATGAATGTGCAAAAGTAGTCAATTTTAGAATAAAATAGTAATTTTGAGCGATTTTTTATCAAAATAAAATGGTTCACGTTCTTCTTGTCGTTTTTTCCATCACCTTGCTGTACATTGGTATAGCGAATCGCCTGTTTACCTACGCCAATATCCTGATGGTGCAGGGTGTTGTGCTGTTTGGGATTGCTTTTCTCCAATTGCGGGATATCAACTGGCAAAACCTGCTGTTTATTTTGCTCGAAACCTTGCTGTTCAAGACTTTGGTGATACCCTTGTTCATGAAAAGCGTTATCCGGAAAAACAAAATTACCCGCGAGGCAGAGCCGTTCGTGTCACATTTTGTGTCGCTTGCCGTCATCACCTTGCTGCTCGTTGGCGCTTATCTGGGCGCAAGCACCATCAATATCGGGAATTTGGACATTGTGTTTTTTGTAGTCGCAGTATCTACGGTGTTTGTCGGCTTATTCATCATTATTTCCCGCAAAAAACTGATTACTCACGTAATGGGGTATTTAGTGATTGAAAACGGTATTTTCATCCTCTCTTTGGCGGTGGGCAATGAAATGCCGATGATGGTCAACACCGGTATTCTGCTGGATATTTTTGTGAGTATCTTAGTGTTGGGTATTTTTGTGAATAAAATCGGGGATGTGTTCAAAGAGCAGGATGTGGAACAGTTAAACCACCTGCGGGATTGACGATTGACGGTTATTCGATCAAGTTGTATCGTTGCTTTGCCTCCGCCAGCGGGCAGGCATTGAAATGCCACCATTCGCCGCTTATGCCGGTAAATCCGGCGTGGCGCATCACCTGTCGTAATAATTTTCGGTTTTCTACCTGCCGTGCCGTTAATTTGCCGCGTTTCATCAAATCACCTTCTCTTGCTACGCTGGCGGCTTCACCGAAATAATCGAACGGCGTGCCCATGTCCAAAACTTGTCCCTGCGTGCTGCACAGGGTAATGTCCACCGCCGCTCCGTAATTGTGCAGCCCCGTTCGGTCGGGATGGGCTACATACTTGCGGTATGGAGTGTCTTTCACCTTTTCCCACATTTTTTGCTGAACGTTGAGCGGTCTTGCAGCATCATATACGAGCAATCGCAGTTCCGGTCGGATGGTTTGCAGATATGCGCCGGCAGTATGCAGCATTTCCGCGACATCTCTTTGCAGATATGCCTCCGCATCATCGTACAGCGCCTGCCCTGTGAAATTATCGGCAGTGGCATATTTCAGTTCGATGATGATAGAACTGTCGATATCGCGTATCCTCACCAAGCCCTGAGCAGGGGCTGGGCGAACAGCCTCCGGCGGTTGAACGGACGGTTGGGAAACCACAACAGTGTCAATATCATCCACTGTTGGGTGTTTTATTCCTTTATTCTGCCAAAACACCAACAGACAAAGACTGCCTGCAAGCACTACCAAAACTGCTATTTTTTGACTTGTTTTCATTTGATTAGCAACGAATCTTGAATCATGGTGTAAGGATAGGATGTCTATCCGTATAAGGATAGGATGTCTATCCGCATAAGGATAGAATGTCTATCCGCATAAGGATAGGATGTCTATCCGCATAAGGATAGGATGTCTATCCGCATAAGGATACAATGAATCACCACCGTATCACTATTGTATCACCACCGTATCACTATTGAATCACTATTGAATCACTAAAAAAATTGGTTCTACTATCACAATAGAACCAATTTGTAAATACTCAAAATATCAGATTACACTTCCATTTTGAACGGAGCGCGTATCGGATCGCTAAGACGTCTGTTTGCTTCATCATCCACAAAGAATACTTCTTTTTCGGGATTCCATCTCAAGGGACGGTTCAATTCGTAACAGAGGTTGACGATATGACACAGCGATGCGGTACGGTGACCGATTTCAACTGTACTGATCGGTTGTTTGCGAGTCTTTATGGCATTGATAAAATCGCTGTAATGGTCTTCGTTGCGATACAGTTTAATTTTGTCTTCGCCAATTTCAATATCTTGCAATTTGCACGGAATGGTATCAAGGAAACTCCGGCTGATATCAATTACGCCGTCGGTTCCGATGAAACGAACGGAATTACCATCCGACTTACGAATGGGTTGTGCGAGTTCGTGTGTCATGGTGGTACCATTGGCATAGCGCATGGTAAGTGGAGTCATTCTTTCTTTATCCACCGGAATAAATTCGATGGGTCCGGAATCGTCCATACCCAAAGCCCATTGAGCTATGTCGAACATGTGTGCACCCCAGTCGCAAACCATTCCGCCACCGTATTCCTTATAATTTCTCCAATTCGGGTAACCGCCGCGATTCATGAAAATCAATTCGTCGTTGAATACATTCATGGGAGCCGGACCAATCCAGTTTTCCCAGTCCAATGTTTTGGGCAGCGGTTGTTCCGGTAAATTGTACTTAACGGGAGGAGGTCCTACGGTTACTTGCACTTGTCTGATTTCGCCGATATATCCGTTTCGCACCAGTTCGCAGGCATGTCTGAAATTACGCCATGAGCGTTGCATATTTCCTACCTGCAGCACGCGGTTGTATTTTTTAACAGCGTCAGCCATTAATCTGCCTTCCTGAATGCTGTGGGACATTGGTTTTTCTACATAAACGTCTTTTCCGGCACGGCAAGCGTCTATCGTTTGAATGGCATGCCAGTGGTCGGGGGTGGCTATGATTACGCCATCAATGTCTTTGCGTGCCAAGATTTCCTTGTAATTGCCATACAGTTGAAACCCTTTGAACGCTTTACCTTTGGCTTTTTCGGTAGCTTTTTCAACAGTTGCCTGAATTTTTTTCGGACGTAGAGATTCTACATCTGCTGCAGCAACTACATTTACATTTGCTTTGGAAGCAAAAGCATTGGCTAACCCTCCTGCTTGCGCACCGCAACCAATAACGCCCAGATTAATCTGGTCACTTGGAGCCGTAAAACCGGTACCCCCCAATACATTGCGCGGTACAACAGTAAAAGCCGCTGCTGCAAACGCGCTGTTCCTTAAAAAAAATCTTCGATTCATAGATAATTGTTTTTAGATTGAATAAAATTTCTGCAAATGTAGGATAATTTAACGATACAAACAATTTTTTTCGGCGGCTATTTTTATTTTCAAGTGAAAATTTTGTATCTTTGTGCATTATTAAT
>JAITTD010000085.1 GCA_031287245.1 Bacteroidales bacterium | reverse complement strand
ACGGCTGGGGCACCGCTAATTTGGCGTACTACTGGGAAAACTCCCCCGATTTTTTGGACGCGGAGGGCGAGTGGTATTGTAATGCGCAGTCGCGGTGGCTGTACTACAAACCTCGCGCCGGAGAGATAATGAGCGAACTAAGAATAGTGTACCCCACCGCAGAGCGGTTGCTCACCATTGCGGGCACGGCGGATGCCCCCGTGCGCAACGTTTTTGTGCAGAACTTTGAATTTGCCCACAGCAGTTGGTCCATGCCAAGCATCGCGGGCATCATCTGCGACCAGGGCGTGCGACCATTGGCATGGGCTGATAACTGGGTGGTGCCGTCCATGATTCAGGCAGGCTTCGCCCACAACGTGCACTTTGCCCACTGCCACATTGCCTGTATCGGCGGCAACGGGCTGGTTTTCGTTGATGGCGTAAAAAACAGCACCATCGAGGCATGTCATTTTGACCAGGTGGCGGGCAACGCCATCTATATTGACTTACAAGACAGAACGACCAATGTAATAGACGACGCCTTGCTCTGCGACAACATCCGGTTGGAACATAACCTCATTGAAAATTTTGGGATGGGCTACAGCAACGGCATGGGCTTGTACGCCGGTGTTTATACCAATCTGGCGGTGGAGCATAACGAAATTCGCTACTCCCGCTACATCGGCGCCGAGGTGGGCGGAATATGGGACAAAACCACTACCCTGCTCGGCAACACGGTGCGCTACAACAACATACACGATATAATGTGGCTGCACAACGACGGCGGCGGCATCTACACGCGGGGCAACCAGCCCGGCATGCAGATTACCCACAACTGGATACACGATATAACAAGAGGCTCGTGGGGATCGGGGGCATCGGCGGCGGCTATATTTTTGGATGACTACAGCGCCCACATTACCGTGGAAAACAACGTGCTGCAAACATCGGTGCTGACGGTGCGCCAGCAGAGCGATGTGGGTCCGGACAGAAACGCTTACGAAAACAACATTGGCGACAACTCATCGCAAAGTCCCGAAATTATTGCCAACGCCGGACCTCAAAGATTTCCCGGAATAATGCCCGCCGTTCTTTCCGGCGATGCCACGCTGGGCAGCATCACTCTCAGCGAGGGTAGGCTATCGCCCCCGTTCAGCGCAAGTGTGGAAAACTACACGGTCAACGTGCCCGGCCACATCGACAAAATAAGCCTGTCGGGCAGTGCCCATCATTGCGGAGCTGTGGTGTCGGGCGGTGCCATTAAAAAGCCGCTGAAGGAAGGTGACAACTCGGTAAAAATCAATGTGATGGCGCAGAATGGGGACACCAAAAACTACACAGTGAACATCACCCGCGACTCCTCGGTAGTCGAACTTTTGCAGTTGCGCCTCAACGGGACGCCGGTGTCCATCGGCGATACCATCAGGTTTGGCGCCTGCGGCACAGAGGAGGTAAGGCTGGACGCCGAATTTTCGCCGCACAGCATACTTTCGGTGGACTACTCCACCTACACCGAGCCGCGAGCCATCAGGCTGTGGGCGGATGTCACCTCCGTGCTGCTGATGGTGCGAGCCGACCCCGGCAGTGCCTATCACCGCTACCAACTGTTCATTACCAAATCCGACTGCACCACCGGCATGGATACAAACGAATTTTTGCCGCTGCGGGTGTATCCCAACCCCGTCACCAACGAATTGACCATTGACTTGGGCAATGACGTTACGGCGGGCGATGTGGCGAAAATCTACAATATGGCGGGTGTATTGGTACACACGGCATCTGTGCCCGGCACCGTTAATTTGTCGCATTTACCCGAGGGCGCATACATTGTGAAGGTGTGGGACAGGGCAACCAAGGTGGTGAAACAATGAGTAACATCGCCCAACAGAGGTAACAGAGCCAATATCTTGCCCATTCATGGCATTTCCCGCAAAAACTCTGCTGTATAACTTTTTTTGTGTTTGACTACTTCTTCCGGCGTTCCGGTGCAGATGAGTTTGCCACCGCCTTCTCCGCCTTCCGGACCAATGTCAATGATATGGTCTGCCACCTTAATGACATCCAGATTGTGTTCTATCACCACCACAGTGTTGCCTCGGTCAACCAAGCGCTGCAGCACGTCAAGCAACACGCGGACATCGTCAAAATGCAAGCCTGTGGTGGGTTCATCGAGGATGTAGAAGGTTTTGCCGGTGTCTTTTTTGGCTAATTCGGCAGCGAGTTTGACACGTTGGCTTTCGCCGCCCGAAAGCGTGGTGGATGGCTGTCCCAGTTTGATATAGCCCAGTCCCACCTGCTGCAGTGCCAGCAAATGCGGAAGAATAGCAGGATGATGCTGGAAAAACTCCACCGCCATGTTGATGGTCATATCCAATACATCGCTGATATTCTTGCCGTTGTATTTCACTTCGAGTGTTTCGCGATTGTAGCGTTTGCCATTGCAGATGTTGCAAGGCACATACACGTCGGGCAGGAAATTCATTTCGATGGTTTGCACGCCTGCACCGCCGCATGTTTCGCAGCGTCCTCCCTTCACATTGAAGGAAAAACGCCCCGGCGGGTAATTGCGGATAAGGGATTCCGGCGTTTTGGCGAAAAGTTCGCGAATGGAAGAAAAGACATTCGTGTAGGTGGCAGGATTAGAGCGGGGTGTGCGTCCCAGCGGCGACTGGTCAACCTGTATCACCTTATCGATAAATTCCAAACCTTTAATGCTTTCGTAAGGCAGCGGTTCCGTCAACGAGCGGTAGAAGTGCTTGCTGAGAATGGGCTGCAGCGTTTCGTTGATGAGCGTGGACTTGCCACTTCCCGATACGCCTGTCACGCAGATGAACTTCCCCAAAGGGAAATCCACATTAATTTTTTTCAGGTTGTTGCCCGAAGCGCCTTTCAGTGTCAGGGTTTTGCCGTTTCCTTCGCGGCGTTTGGCGGGCGCTTCAATGTTTTGTTCGCCATTAAGGTATTGTGCCGTAAGCGAATGGCTGAGTTTGATGTCGGCAGGTGTGCCCGTCGCCACCACTTCGCCGCCTTTTCGTCCCGCAAAGGGACCCATGTCCACCACATAATCGGCGGAAAGTATCATTTCGCGGTCGTGTTCCACCACCACCACCGAGTTGCCAAGGTCGCGCAAGCGCTGCAAAGCCTGTATCAACTTGCGGTTGTCGCGCTGATGCAGTCCGATGCTCGGTTCGTCAAGTATGTAGAGCACATTGACCAGTTGCGAACCTATCTGCGTGGCAAGGCGGATGCGCTGGCTCTCGCCGCCCGACAGACTGCGCGAACCAAGATTAAGTGAAAGATAATACAGCCCCACGTCCAACAGAAAACTGATGCGAGTGCGTATCTCCTTGATAATTTCGTGCGCAATGCGTTGCTGCTTGTCCGAAAGTTGCTCCTCCAATCCGGCAAACCATTGACTTATTGTGTTGATGTTCATGGCAGCCAGTTCAGCAATGTTTTTGCCATTGATACGGAAATGCAACGATTCTTTTTTCAGCCGTGTGCCTTGACATTCAGGGCATGTGATGCGCCGAATAAACTGATTTGCCCAGTTTTGCACTTTTTTAGAACTGTTTTCAGCCTGTTCCTGCGTCAAATAATTGATAATGCCGTCAAAATGCAACTGATATTCAAAGCCGCCCTGCTGACTTTTCACACGGATGGCGCTTTCCGTGCCGTACAGAATAGCCTGCATCGCTTCTTCGGGAAAATCTTCCAGTTGCGTGTTGAGAGTGCAGCCGTATTTACCGGCTATTGCTTCTATCTGATTGAAAATGATGCTGTTTTTGGCGACGCCTAATGGCACGATGCCACCTTTGCGGATATTTGATTTGGTGTCGGGGATGATTTTTTCCATATCCACCTCCGAAACCTCTCCCAGTCCGTTGCAGCGGGGACAGGCGCCCTGCGGTGAATTGAACGAAAAAGTATGCGGGGCAGGCTCGTTGTACGACAATCCTGTGACAGGACACATCAGTTGCCGACTGTAATAGCGACTGTCGCCACTGTCCTTGTCAATCAACAAAATGGTGCCCTTTCCGGTTTTCATTGCCACTTGCAGGGATGTTTTCAGCCGTTTGCGGTTGCCTTCCTCCACCACAAACTTATCCACTACCGTTTCAATGAAATGCTGCTTGTAACGGTCCACTTTCATGCCCTGTTTCAGTTCGCGGATTTCGCCGTCCACACGGGCGTGGATATATCCGCGCTTGCGAATCTGCTCAAATAACTCTTTGTAATGCCCTTTGCGGCCCTTCACCATTGGCGCCATCAGATAGACAGGGTGTCCGGCAAAGCGATCCATGATGAGGTCAATGATTTGCTCGTCGGTGTATTTCACCATCAGTTCGCCGGTGTTCATTGAGTAAGCATCAGCAACGCGGGCGTAAAGCAAACGCAGGAAGTCGTAAATTTCGGTGATGGTGCCCACAGTACTGCGCGGGTTCTTGCTGACGGTTTTCTGTTCTATGGCAATCACAGGGCTTAGTCCTATGATTTTATCCACATTGGGACGCTCCATTCCGCCAAGAAACTGCCGTGCATACGCGCTCAACGTTTCCATGTAGCGGCGCTGTCCCTCTGCGTAAATGGTGTCGAAAGCCAGCGATGATTTTCCGCTACCGCTCAATCCGGTGATAACGGTCAGTCGATCGCGCGGTATAGTGATGTCTATGTTTTTCAGATTGTGCTCCCGCGCACCGTAAACCTCTATGGTGTTGTTCATGTTTTGAAAAAATCAAAGTGCAAAGATAGTCAAATAAACGCGATAATGCCACATGAAGACACAAAAAACCCGTACTGTTCAGCCAACCGCATGAAAAGTACGGGTTTTAATTTGCTCAGGTTTACTGGAATACGACCAATGCGCACACCACAACGGCGAACAACGCAACACCTTCAATAAGGGCTGCGGACACAATCATGTTGGTCTGAATATCGCCAACAGATTCGGGTTGACGGGCAATGGCTTCCATAGCCGAACCGCCAATACGTCCTACACCAATACCTGCTCCGATAGCGGCTAAACCGGCTCCAATAGCAGCTCCTAATTTGGCAACCGACGAAAAGTCACCTACTACGTCTAAAACAACTGAAAGTAACATGATAAAAATATTTAGAGTTATTAAAATGAATCCTTATTTAATGTTTGGGATGTGGTTCGGCTATTGCCCCGCCAAAATAAATGGCTGAAAGCAAAGTGAATACATACGCTTGAAGAACCGATACCAACAATTCCAAAACGGTCATAAAAACCGTGAATGCAACGGAAAATAAAGACATACCGTAGCCAACGGCTATGTTTTTAGCGCCAAAGATGAATATCAGACTGAAAAAACTGAGCGCAATGATGTGACCTGCCGTAATATTGGCAAACAACCGAATCAGTAAGGTGACAGGTTTGGTCAACACGCCCACAAACTCAATAAGCGGCATCAGCGGGACAGGAATTTTCAGCCACCACGGCACCCCTGTGGGATTAACGATGTGTATCCAATAATGCCTGTTGGAATTTTTCAACGTGATGATAAAGGTTAGCAATGCCAGCACCAGAGTGATGGTAATATTGCCCGTTAAATTGGCTCCAAACGGGAAGAAGGGTATCAAACCCATCAGATTGTTGATAAAAATGAAGAAGAAAACGGTCAGCAAATATGGCATGAAGCGTTCATACTGTTTTCCGATGGCGGGACGTGCTATGGTGTCGCGAATAAACATAATGAACGGCTCTATGAGCGATTGCAGCCCTTTGGGTGCTCTGTTGGGGTTGGCTTTGTATCGATTGGCTACCGATATGAATACCCACAGAAGGATTATCACGCTCACAAACAGCGAAAGAACGTTTTTCGTGATGGAAATATCTATCAAAGGCTTTTTCAACGTGCCATCTGAAAGTTGTTCCACAATTTTACCTTTGTTGGGAGGGGCTTCGCCGATACTCAATCCCATATACTCGCCATGGTGCAGTTTGCTCGACAAAAAGCAATGAAAACCGCTTTGTTGGCTGTAAATAATCACAGGAAGCGGCACGGAAACATGATGCCCGTTGACAGTGATGATATGCCATTCATAGGCATCGCCAATGTGGTCAACGATGAACGGACCGGGCTTGAAACCTTCGCTTTCTGCATGCGTTGCCCCTTCTTCATGGTGCTGAGCATTCGTGTTGTTTCCCGTTGCCAGAAAAACAACTATCAATAAGTATTTTAACCAATGTGCCATCGCCTAATCTTTTGACATTTTTTCGGATGAACCGGCTTTATTTTTTATAAAATTCAACATCGACACTACCTCAAACACAGCAAATACAATGTAGGTGATCAGAAAAACCACTACAAACTGCCTTGCAAACTCCCTGAACGACAATAAATAAACAAACACGCAAATGATGTACAAAAACAATTTGACTCCTGTTTGCATCATATATACCCAGTTAAACGACCGTGGATTTTTGTCAACTACTTTCAGTAGCCAATAGTGAAATCCGACTGTGACCACCCATACAATCAACATACTGACGATGCGCCCTGGAAAATCATAGACATTAAACATCAACGAACAAAACGCCCACGCAAGAATTTCAAGAAGGAACAAAATCATCAACGACCTGATTAAAAAGCGCTTAACACTTTCTTTCATACCGAATATTTAAAATCTAATCTTTGACAAAGAAACAAAAGATTTTTTTACGAAACAAAATTTTTTACACATTTTTTGCTTTTTTTCTCCCGATGTTTTGTTATCTTTGCAAAAGTATCTGATGAATCATGAATCCATATAATCTGCTTGTTATTCTTGGCGCTACGGCGAGTGGCAAAACGGCTGTGGCGGCACAATGGGCGGCACGGCATGGTGGTGAAATCATCAGCGCCGATTCACGGCAGGTGTACCGAGACATGACCATCGGAACAGGCAAAGATTACGCTGATTATGTAGTGAATGGCGTTCAAATACCCTGTCACTGCATGGATATTGCCGACGCCGGCGAACAATATAATGTGTATCAGTATCAGCAGGATTTTCTCGCCGCTTTTGCCGATATATCAGGACGAGGAAAGATTCCGGTGTTGTGCGGCGGATCCGGATTATACATAGAGGCGGCACTCAAAGGTTATCAACTCCTGCAAACGCCAATAAACGAAGAACTGCGCCAATCGCTTGCTGCCAAAGATGACTGCGAACTTGAATCCATGCTGGCTGGCTTGAAAACTATGCACAACCACAGCGACACTATCACCCGCAAACGGATGATTCGTGCCATCGAAATAGCGACCTACCAACAGAAACACCCCGTTGTGCTCCTTTCCTACCCCAATATATGCCCTTTAATCATCGGTATTTATTTTGTCCGCGAAACGCAGCGACAGCGCATCACCGCCCGTCTGCAACAACGCCTTGATGCCGGTATGCTTGATGAGGTGCACCATTTGCTGGAAACGGGCATCACACCTGAACAATTGGAATACTACGGCTTGGAATACAAGTTCCTCACCCTTTTCCTGACCGGAAAACTGACGTATGACGAGATGTTCCGGCTACTCAACACCGCCATTCACCAATTTGCCAAACGCCAAATGACATGGTTTCGCCGAATGGAACGCAATGGTGATGTTATTAATTGGTTACCAGGCAGTTTAAGTATGGAAGAGAAAATGCAAAAGATTTCAGACCTCAGTTAAACGACACACTAAACAACAAACTGGGCTGTATATCCTTGGTAGCCGGCACATACACCGTTCGGATGCCTATATTAACAGGGAAAAACAAACGCAGAAAGTGCACGTCTGCCAATATATCTGCCCCTATGCTTAACATTTGGTCTGATTGCCATCCTGATCGGGTTTGGTAGCGATTGCCGGCTGCATGACAAAAAAGATTGGCGCTCAGACGTTTCAGATATACGAGGAAGGTTAAATTTTTGTCGGGATAGAGAAAGGGAAAACGATATTCGGCTAATCCGATGCTCAGTTGTTCGGTGTGTCCGGTCACATATCCGCGTGGAAACGCCAGCATACTGCCGAAAATGTATTCGCCCGCTTTTTGCTGCTGCCATCCGCCGGACAATTGCAGACTGTGGTGTTTTGCCACGCCCGGCAGGTAAAAGCGTCCGTAAATGTTGTACATATAACCAAACTGCCCTTCATACAAAGGTGCATTTTTCAAGGCAGCCTGTAATACCACGCCCCACCGAGGCGCCAAATCGCGCATTGCCGCTTTCTGATAGCGATAAAAAGTCATGCGATAGACGGCTTCCAACAACCCGAATTGGTAGCCGCCTGCCGATTGCGAATAGAGGTAATTGCTGCTGTAATCCATACTCACGCGAGGTTCCATGCCTGTAATCCAACGGCTGCGAGTGAAATTGAAGGGGATATAGACGCTTGCACTGGTCCGCACCTCAGGGCGCACCGGACGGAAATCGCTGTCGGCTTTCCCGTAAACGCCTCTGTTGCCGCCGTATTGGATATTGAACTCCAAAGCAGGATATAATCCGCGGTAAACAAGGTTAGTATGAAGACAGTGGTAGTCACGCCACGAATAACCAGCCGATGAAGTCATGTTGCCTAACAAATCCTGCGACATGACTACCAATCCGGGGTAAAACTTCGTGGACGAAACATCGGCAACATTCACCTTATAGTATAATGGCGCCCAACTGTGAATATTGAAAAGATGCTGCCATTTTCTGAAAGGCTTGACTGGATAGGCGATGGATGGAATAATGCTGTCTTGAAGATTGAAATTTTCCTGCTTGGCAATGGCTTGATACTGCCGAAGCGAATGATTTTCTACCTGATGGATGGGAATCCAACTGTTTTCGTTTGTTTCCGTTTCTACTAACTTGTACCCGTTTACAGAATAGTCCGCAAACAGTAGTTTTACGCCCTGTGCGTCCGGCTGCGGGTCGAAAGCGCCGTAGGATGCCGCCGTTACCTGCTTTACTTCCAAAGTTTGATAATTCACCGCATAAATATTGTTGATTCCATTGTAATGTCCGGTAAAAAAGACACAGGTTCCCCCATCAACAGGATGACTAATATTGTCAAAAACAGGGGACAGCAAGAGGGTAAACAAGCCGGTTGCCGCATCTATCCGCACAATTGCTTTGCCTTGTTGCCCGTTGACAATCGCCAACAACTGTTTCCCGTCTTTGCACCATGCCGGTGTCTGCCATTGCGCATTGTCGGGAGCCTCTATCCGCAATCCCGCTTCACCGTTGTCTGTATTCAACACGACGATAGCGCTTGTACCGTCAAGTGGCATATCCACCACCACTATCTTCGTGGCATCGGGTGAAAGCGCCGGTGCAAAATAGCGGGTGTGGCGAGAACGGGTATATACCTTGCCGGAAATGATATTCATCAATTTGACGACCGAGTAACTGCGGTTGCTCCAACGAACGTCCGGTATTTCTTCCGTCCACGCAAGCCATCCGGCAGAGTATGAGAGAAGGTCGGTATTGATGAAACCGGGCGCGTGAAGTACCCGTTCCTTACCCGTTTGGGACACTTCTACCAACTGAGCAATCTGTGCCATGCCTGTTTTAATGGCAACGAAAACGGAATCATTGATATATCGGGGAGAGCGATAACTGGTATAATGCTTTGCAGGGCGATTGACGGGCGTATAAGCAACATGGGGAGTCTGTTCGGTCTGTTTTTTCCAACCTTCAGTCAATTCATCAAAGGCTTTTCCGTATCGTTGTGGATTCCACATTCCGGTTTGTTTCTTCAATGCTATGGAAAAGGGAAAAAACAGGAAAGGGCGTCGCGCCACATCATTTTCTGCGTGAGAGAAAACCTCCATGCCGTAAGTTCTCTTTGTCCATGCCACCATTTGATACCCCCATTCGTAATGGTTGGGCACATGATGGCGATACGAACCAAATGCGGCTTTATCGTAGGAATGACGACCTGTGGAGAGGGCGATAGTTCTCAAAGGCATCTCGAACGCAGGATTTCGCCCTCTGCCGCTATTACTCAATGCCGTTTCGGTGAGCACCGCGTCACCTTCCAAATACCAGTAAGGCGTCATGGCTGATGCAAGCCCCACCGCTTGCTGTCCGATAAGATATCCCAAGCCTTTTGTAAACCCTTGATTGAGTTTGTCTATTTGCACAACATGCCGATATTCGTGCAGCGCCAATTGTTCCATCCAATTGTGGGCATAATTGTCATAAGGCGCAGTAAGATACCACTCGGAACGCTTGGGCGCCCATGTCACTATACCGTTGGAAAAGGCAGGTCGATTGTGAAGCACCACCGAAACCTTTGCCGGACGATGATTCAGTGATTTACCCTCCGATGCGTAGATATATTCCAGTACATTGGCAGCACGTTGCCCCTCATGGCAAATATCCACAGGGGAAATCACGCGAAAATGTGTTGTGTTGATTTGTTGCCAACGAACGGAGGGGGGATTCACGCCGCTTTCGTAGAACTGTGCATACGATGGTAAACATCCCCATAGCAGAAACAACAAGCAAAAAGGATTTTTTTTACCGGACATTCTTCAGAATAAAATTTTACGAAAGTAAATATTTCAAATGAATTTCTCAAAAAGATTTAAAAAAAAGTAAAAAAGTTTGGAAAATAGCACCTTTGCATCGAAGATATGTAAAAATTGCTGTTGTGTAAATACCTGATTTTAACACTTTTTTACAAAAAAAATCAGTTGAAAAAAAGTTTGGCACGATAATTGTACTATAATAGTCATAAGGATTAATTAGAACATAAATAATTTCATATAGCAGTAGTTTTTTCTCATAAGTTAATAGTTGTATTAAACAGAACCGTTCGGGAGAACCGTTCTGTTTTGTTTTTATCCCCTTAGTAGTCTTCAATAAATAACTATAACAAAAGCCTCGATTGTGAAACCTCTACGAGGTTTTGGAGGATGCCTGTATCCTATTTTCTATTGATATGTATCCCCTAACGGGGAATGTTCGCTTGTCCGTAGGACATTCATATCAATAGAAATAAATCTCAA